>JAGVYC010000016.1:19884-21883 GCA_018303485.1 Candidatus Woesearchaeota archaeon | reverse complement strand
AAAAATCCTTCTTGCAGAAAACATCCTTATAAATTTCCTTTGTTGGATTCAATCTTGTCCCTGTTATGAAAACATCCTTTTCTAATTTCCAGAATTCATTAACCGGCAAAATCTCTTTTATGTAATTTTCAATGCCATCAGTTGACAACGGGCTGTTAAACCTTAATAAATTTGATATCAATGATTCAATGCCTGTAAATCCAAAATTATTATGCATCAATCCCTTTATATAATCAGATATCAAGTCTCTATTAAAAGTTATCAGATCAAAATACCTGAGTTTTTTTAATCTTGAATCTTCTTTTGTAAAAGCATCAATCATTTCATTGAGGCTAAAACCGCTGCCTGCAATAGCAGCAAAAATAGAGCCTGCACTGCTTCCAATAAATGTTTTTATATCGCTTAAATTTATTCCTTTCTCTCTTAAGCCGCTTGCAACAAAAGCAATGTGTTTCTTGTTATTTAACGGAATAACCATGGTTTTTAAAATAGAAAAAACTATATAAACGTTTTCATGGTTTTAAGACTATGCCATGCAAAAACTGCAGAGAAAAGCCAGTAATAAGGCTGACAAACAGCAACATAGAGCTGTGCAAGTCTTGTTTTTTTAAATACTTTGAAAAGAAAGTCCGAAAGACAATAAGCAAATACAACTTAATTGAAAAAAAAGAAAAGATTGCAGTTGCATGTTCTGGCGGCAAGGATTCGATGTCATTGCTATATTTATTAAACAAACTGGCCAAAAAAAGAGAGATTGAAGTTGTAGCGGTTGCAATTGATGAAGGAATAAAAAACTATCGTGATTTGAAATATCTTAAGAAATACTGCAAGGAAAACAATATAGAAATTCATGTTTCTTCTTTCAAAAATGAATTCGGATTTACCCTTGACCAGGCTGTCAAAAAGATAAAAAACATCAATCCATGCTCAATCTGCGGTGTTTTAAGAAGAAGGCTTCTAAACAAGGCAGCTCATGAATTAAAAGCAGACAAGCTTACAACAGGCCATAACATGGATGATGAATCTCAATCAGTAATGATGAACTATGTTAGGGGAAACTTAGAAAGATCTACCAGGCTTGGGCCAATAACAGGCATTGTAAAAGACAAAAGGTTTGTTCCAAGAATCAAGCCATTTTATTTTTTAACAGAGAAAGAAACAGCAACTTACGCTTACCTAAAGCAATTCCCTGTAAAATTTATTGAATGCCCTTATTCAGCCATCTCATTTAGAGGAGAAGTAAGGGACTTGATAAACAGCATTGAGAAAAACCATCCAGGAACCAAGCATGCCATAATAAATTCATTTCTAGAGCTCCTGCCCGCTTTAAGAAATTTATACAAGGAATCTAAAGTTAGAACATGCATTCACTGCCAAGAGCCTTCTAGCGGAGAAATCTGCAACACCTGCCTGATTGTCAACAAGCTAAAGAATGCATAAATCATTTCAGCCTGATGACCTCAAGGTTTCTAGGGGCGTTTGTTTCTACCTTAAAATTCTTGTGTATAGAACTAGCCAAATCTATAACCTTTGATGACTCACCATGCACAACAATAATCTTTTTCGGGCTTGGATCTAAATGCCTTATCCAATTCATAAGTTGATTCCTGTTGCTGTGTCCTGAAAAGCCAGTCATTGTATATAATTCCATGTTAACTTTTACTATGTCTGACTTTTCTAAATTTCCAAAGTTAATCTCTTTTTCTCCAGATAATAATCTTCTTCCTAAGGTTCCATCAGCCTGGTAGCATGAAAATATCAAGCTATGTTTTTTATTTTCAGCCAGCTGTTTGAAATATTCTATTATGGCTCCGCCTTCCATCATTCCAGAAGTGGACATTATTATGCAAGGTTCATTGCTGTCAATTACACCCTGCTGTTCCTTTTGGCTTCCTACCCTTTTGAAAACATCTGATAAAAATGGATTCTGGTCTTTGTGGAAAATATTCTTTCTTATCTTTGGATTGAAAAAGCTAGGGTATGTTGTATGTATTGCAGT
>JAGVYC010000016.1:0-19835 GCA_018303485.1 Candidatus Woesearchaeota archaeon | reverse complement strand
AGTTTTAATAATCATATTAACTAAATAATCCTCGCACTCCTGCCTTGTTGGACCAATGTCATCCTTGCCACCATAAGTGCTTTCCATCATCACAGTTTCCAATCTTGGAAAATTAACAGAAGCCCTGTATAACAAATTTGTATCCTCATAAAGCATGTCCCCTGAATATAGAAAATTATGAAGCCCGTTCCCAATATGCAAATGCACTAATGCACTCCCTAATGTGTGTCCTGCATTATAAAATGTAAGCCTAACATCTGGTGTTATGTCAGTTACTTCCTCATAATCAACGCATATTGTATGCTTAACCATGTCTTTTATGTCAGTGCTGCTGTACAATGGCTCTTTGCCATCTTTCTGAGCAATGCTTATCATATCTAAGCCCAGCAAAGAAGCTATATCTCTGCAAGGGGCAGTCATGTAAACTGGACCATCATAACCCATTTTAAAAAGATAGCAAAGCAATCCAGAATGATCTAAGTGGGGATGTGATATTATAACAGCGTCCAAATCATTAATATTAAATTCCGGCGCATCCATATGGGGAAACATCGATGAATCAGGGGCAGCAGTGTCAATCCCACAATCCAATAATACCCTTGATTCTTGTGTTTGCAGCAAAAAACATGACCTTCCTACTTGCCTTGCAGCTCCAAGAAAGCTTATTCTTACCCATTCTTTTTTCTTTTCCCTTTTCCAGCCGTCATAAATTCTTTTTCCAACCTTATGCAAAAATTTTCTTCTGAAATCATTGTTTTCATAAAGAACGTATCTTATATTTTCAATTAATTTTGATTTTATTGCAGGCGTTCTGTTTACCAGAGGAACCCATAATGTCTGTTTTTTTATCTCTTGCAGAACTTCTCCTTGCTTTCCAATTGCAATTCCTGGCTTTTCAGCTTCTATTATAACCCTTGACCTTTGACCATCAAATATTATGTTGGCTATTCCTGCTTCTGCTGGTATTAATTTTTCTATGGCTTCCTTTGCTTCTTCCTGATCCATTGTTATGCTCGGATCAGGCCTTAGCTCAATTCTTTTTTTTATGTCATCAACTACTTTTTTAATTAATCCATTGCTGCTGAAATAGAAATCCTTGTTTTTTGTATAAAGAATTATGTTTGCTCCTTCAAAAACAGAATCGCTTATGTTCTTGTCGCTATCTGGTATTTGCTTCAGTATTTCATCTATTATGTTTGCCATTTTTTATTTTTACTTAATAACAAGAAAGATTATTATGATGTAACGTAGGTATTGATTTCTTTTTCATAAACCTTTTTTACTCCGTCTTTTGTTATGGCTACTACATCAATGCCATTGCCTGTTGCTGCATCTCTTTGTATTGCTGCATTTATTGCTTGTACTGCTAATTTAATCCCTTCATTAATGCCAATTCCCTTTTTGTAAGAATTTTCCAAAACTCCAATTGCGAACATGAAACCAGAACCGTCTGCTGCATAATCATCAAATAAAGTTACGCTGCCATCAACATACAATTCGTACAGGTAAACTCCGTTTTCATCTCTCCCGGCCAATAAGAAACCAGTTATGGCTGGTATTGCTGAAAATCTTCTTATGTTGTTGTAAATCATCGTTCCCAATAAATTCGCAGATTCTTTTATGCTTGCCTTTCTTTCCCTTCTTACTTCCATTAATTTTAATTGCGCTTTTAACAGCTTTATCAGCAATTGAACATCAGAAACAGATCCCGCTGTTGTAACAGCAAGGTCTTCATTTATTGCAACTATCTTTTCTGTTTTCTTCTCAACTATTATTCTTCCACCCAATGTTGCTCTTCTGTCAGCTGCTAGAACTACTCCGTCCTTGCATACTATCCCTATTGTCGTTGTACCGGTTTTAAGGATTTTATCTTGTATTTTCTCTTCCATTTATTTCACCAGAATCAGTTATTTCTTATATTTTATAGTGTATTTATATAGTTTTCGGTTTGTATTTTATTGTGTGTCCGGAAATTTTCTCACAACTTCTCAAAAATCCTTTTTACACCACCAACATAACCCTTCAAATTCTTATCATTTTTAATAAAATTCTTAGCAAAATCCCCTGGTCTGACAAACTTCCTTTTTATAACAACATAAAGCTTGTCTCTGTCTTCTTTAACATCATATTTTTTCCATTTTCTAATAAAATCTTTTGCACTCTTAACCTTGCCAACAGGCGGTCCATAATGTACTTTCGTATCACTCAAATCCTTTTTATCAAAAACAAAATAGACCAAAGCCCTATCATTCCAAGTCCAGTTAGAATCTAAAACTTTAAAGCCATTCTTCTCAAAATTCATCTTAACATAATTAAAGCACTTTAATATTTTGGCTCCAACAACATCTTTTTTTCCTTTCAACGGTATAACTTCAAAAAACAATATTTTCTTTCCAAAAAACCTTTTAGCAATCTCTTTTTCATCAAATTTCTTACCAATAAATAATTCTTTTCCAGGTTTCTTCAAAAATTCTCTGCAAGCATCAATAAATTTTTTATATTTTTCATAAGAAAGAGCAGCAGCAGCATTTCTATTCTTATCAACAGGATCAATCAATATCAAAGGGCTTAATTTCTTTGATATATTTAATTTCTCAATCAGCTTTTTATCACCAATATAAGTTTTTTCACCCCAGTTAGCAATACTCTTAACTAACTTCAAAAAACCACCATAATGTATTGTTAATATCTCCATAGCATATCCGGAAAACCCGCCAATGTATGACTCAGCCCCATAACAGTTATTTGCCTTGCAGAAGGCCTTAGCCAGCATTATTTCATCGCTTTTGTCGTGCTTTAATACATATTCGCAATGGAAAGGGCTTATGTCAGTTAAATTCAATGCTTCATTAGGCTTTTTTATCTTTAATATGGGAATAACTTCAATAGTATAGCCATTAATGAAAATCTGGTAATAATCCCTGGAGCCATGAAGATTTATTATTTTAAAATGTTTTTTCAGCTCCTTTTCCAAGATGGCGGATATATCCTTGCTTTTATATTTTTTAAAGTCAAATTTTGCGTATAAGTCAATGTCATGGCTTCCTCTTAACCATGTTTTTTTCCTGCCAGAACCGCCTAATTCAACAACAGCACCCTTTATCTTCAGTCTTTTTTTTATATTGCCAATTATCTCTTTTACCTTTTCAGCCTCTTCTTCTGTTGGTTTTATTTCATTCAATACATGCTTCAAAAAATCCATAAGAACTTTCTTGCTTATCTTCTTTATATATTTATTTCTTTCTTATCTTGGCAACAAAAAAACCCTCTGTGTCATTGTCTTGTGGCCATATCCTAAGGCATTTTTTAATATCATCATTGAATTTCATCTTGCCATATTCCATTACAGGCTCAGATCTCTTAATATCAAGCTCTATAGACTCTAATCTTGCATTGTCAAACTTATCAAGCAAATAATCAACAACCATTTCATCTTCTTCAGGTTCCAGGGTGCATGTAGAATAAACTAATACTCCTTTTTCTTTCAGGCAATTAAATCCTGCTGTTATCAGTTTCTTCTGGACATTCGCAAATTTAATGCTCATATGTGGATTGTAAATCTTTAATGTATCTAAAGACTTCCTTATGGTTCCTATTCCAGAGCAAGGGGCATCCACCAAAACCCTGTCAAAAATCTTATTGTTAAACATGGCTCCATCCCTTAATGTAACAGTATTATTCAAAACCCCGCACCTCTCCAAGTTTAAATTCAATATCTTGAGCTTTATTTGCCTGTTGTCATTGGCTATTATCATGCCTGTATTTTTCATCATGGCAGCAATCTGTGTTGTCTTGCTTCCAGGGCTGGAGCATAAATCCAAGACATTTTCATGCTCTCTTGCATCCAAAACAACAGGTGGTATCATAGAAGCAGATTCCTGTATGTAAATATACCCTAAAAAATGCTCTAAAGTATTGCCTAATCCATAAACATCTTTTATCCAGAATCCCTCCCTGCACCATGGAACTTGCTCTAAATTATTAAATCTTTTCTTAATCTCTTCTACATCGGTTTTTAATGTATTAACCCGAAAAGATTTCCTCAGCCGCTTTAAAGAATATTCCTTGAACTTTTCAATATCAGTCAGCTTTTCATATTTTTCAATGAAGCTCTTCTTGAATTCCATTTTAATAAAGCTATATGCGCCAGTCGGGGCTCGACCACTATACTACTGGCGCCCAAGATATTTAGCTTACATAATTGTTTAAAAGATTTATGGTGGTTTAGCTAGCTGTTACTCTTGTAGACATTTCTTATTTGTTTACCCTTGTCATGCTGAATCTAGAACTGATTTCCTCTAAACCAAAAGTAGCTTCCACTCTAAAGTTGTTTATTACAGTATCTAGAATAGGACTAGCTGCATTAAAAACCTTATTGGATAATTTAGCAAACTTAAACAATAAATTATTTACCTCTTCACAAGAGTTGAAAACAATATTGGTCTCAATTTTTTTATTATTAAAAAGGACTATAACAGCTCTGTTAATGCCATCGCATACAATCTTACTTATGTTCTTATCCCACATCAAGGGATCAATCCTTCCAAAATAGAGATAATCTCGATATAGATAATATTTTACATTCTCAAAGTAATTGTTGTTAAATTCTATCTTGTATTTCTTGCAGGCTTTTTCTACTGCCTTCATTAATAATTTGTCATTTTTTAATATGCTAGCATCTTTTTTTATTTTTCCCCCAAGAATGTCAATAGTTTTCAATAAAACCCTTGAATCAATATTAGGCTCAATCAGTTGGTATTTTTGCTTCCCGATTTCCAGATCAACAACTGCCTTTGCCAGTGTTTGATTTAAAGACATTATTAAGCCGTATTCCTGCTTTGTTTTAATCTCAGCAGGCTTTTCCTCAACTTCAAGCTCTATTGGCTCTGGTATCCCTATCTCAGGTATTTCCAGAACAGGCATTGCCTCTTCAACAGCAGCTTCAGGAATAACATTTTGCTCTGTTTTTTTTAGTATTTTAGGCATTAATCTTGCCTGCCTTATCTGCTCTTCCCTTGTTTTTCTTTCCTTTATTGATTTTACAGCATACATAACAGAAATCATGAATCGCCTTGTTGCAAAAACTTCATTAGAAACTGGCTTTTCTTCCAATAATCTTAAAAGCTCCTTAATGCTCTCTTGCCTCTCTTCTTCCAAGTTGTTATTAAGGAACTTTATTTCTTCCATATTCAAAATTTAGGCAATGGCCTAGGAGGAAAACTTTCTTCTATTACTGCTCTTTCCTTTACATATCTCTCAAGCAATATTAATCCTCTGGCTATGTTCTTGTTTTGATCCAATAATTCGCTTAGCCTTCTCATCAACGGCTCGTCAGTTCCTGCTTTTATGTTCTTGGCAGCTTCCTCAAACAAAACAACCATGTCATCTATTCTTTTTACAAGCTTTCCAATACTAGAAATCAGCTCAGCAGTCTTGTTTTGCAGAGCAATATTGTATTCTATTAAATCATCAACGACCTTTTCTTTAGAAGATTTTTTTGCCATCATAACACCTCTTTGTAAAAATTTAACTGTTTAAACTACTATAAAAAGATTGTGGTGGATTACATATTTAACCAATGCCAATAAAATCATCTATCCCTATAAAAACATATTAAAAGAAAAATAATTACATTCCTTCCATGCTTGGCATTCCATGTGGCATTGGGCTTTCTTTTTTGCTCGAGCCTCCGGCTATGACATCATCAATCCTTAATATTAGCTCAGCAACTTCAGAAGCGGATTTCAATGCCTGTGTTTTTATTTTCAAGGGCTCTATGATTCCAAGCTTCCATGCATCAACAGCCTTTCCCTTGAAAACATCAAGACCGGACCATTTCAATTTTTTGTCATGCTGAACTTTCAAATCTGTTAAAACATCTATTGGATCCAAGCCTGCATTTTCAGCAAGTGTTCTTGGAATTACTTCTACAGCATCAGCAAAAGCAAATATAGCCAATTGTTCCCTTCCTGAAAATGAATTTGCAAATTCTCTCAAGTACTTTGAAACCTCCATTTCAGGGGCCCCAGCACCACCAACAACCTTGCCATCTTTCAATGAAATGCTTATATCTCCAAGAGAGTCTTTGATTGCTCTTTCAACCTCATCAATAACATGTTCTGTTCCACCTTTAATCAATATTGTAACAGCCTTTGGATTCTTGCATTCCCTGACATAAGTCATTTCCTCATCGCCAATTGTTGCCTCTTCAACAATGCCAGCAAAACCCAAATCATCCCTGCTTAATTCTTTTATGTTTGATGTTATTCTTGCACCAGTTGCCAGTGCCAATTTATCAATATCTGATTTTTTGACTCTCCTTGCTGCATAAATTCCAGATTTAGCCAGATAATACTGAGCCAAATCGTCAATTCCCTTCTGACAGAAAACAACATTCGCCCCTGACTTCACAATGCTATCAACCATGTTTTTTATTATTTTCTCCTCCTGGTCTATGAATGCCTGCATCTGCATCGGGTCATTTATTTGTATCTTTGCTTCAGTTTCAGTGCTTTTGACTTCAATTGCAGCATCCAATAAAGCAACCTTTGCATTTTTAATTAACCTCGGCATATTTGGATGAACCTTTTCTTTGTCAATCAACAAGCCCTTTATCAGCTCAGTATCATCAACTCCGCCGCCTGTTTTCTTCTCAAGTTTTATATTGTCTAAATTAATAATCATCTTGCCAGTGGTTTTATCCAAAACTTGCTTTATTGCATCAACAGTCAATCTTGATAATTTCTCTTTCGCAATTTCAGCACCCTTTCCAGTCATTGCTGTTATTGCTATCTTAACAAGAATATCATCATCTTTTTCAGTTACATCTTCAGCAATTTTATTTAATATTTTCTGGGCTTGTTCAGCAGCAAGTCTATAACCTTTTGCAATTACAGTAGGATGTATATCTTTGTCTAATAAGATTTCAGCATTTTTTAACAGCTCTCCTGCTAAAACAACAGCAGTTGTAGTCCCGTCTCCAACCTGGTTTTCCTGGGTTTTAGCAACCTCAACAAGCATCTTTGCAGCAGGATGTTCAATACCCATTTCTTCAAGAATTGTAACCCCGTCATTTGTAATAGTTATATCTCCCAAAGAATCAACTATCATCTTGTCCATGCCTTTGGGCCCAAGAGTCGTTCTAACTGTTTCAGCTACCTGTTTTGCAGCAAGTATATTGGATCTTTGTGCATCTCTGCCAAGAGTTCTTTGATAGCCTTCTGGCAAAATAAATATAGGTTGTGATTGTGTCATTTTACCCTCCTGCCTTAATTATTTATAAGCTAATTTATAAGATTTTCTATGTTCTTTCCTTTATGTGCTATCCTTTATATGATGCCCTTTGCTTCTTCTAGAATGATATCAACAGATTCCTTTGCGCCATCTGCTTTTACATCAAACAGCTTCAGCTTCTCATTTATATTGCCAAGATCGTCTAAAAACTTCCTTATCGAATCTTCCAGATTTTTAGAACTTCCAATATGCGCGATATTTCTTAAAGAGTATGCATTCAGCAGCTGTTCTATGTGGTTTTTTATCGGAAATATCAGCATTGGCTTCTTGAACACAAGGCATTCTGATAGGGTTAATTTTCCAGCAAGAGTTATAACAGCTTTGCTGACCTTCAAGTATTCTGAAAAATTCTTTGCAAACTTGAAATGCAAGCCTTGTATCTTGCTTTTGCCTCCAAAAAATATAAAATCTTCATTAAATGCATCGCTTAATTTCAAAATCCTTTTAGCAAGGTTAACGCCGTAATTGGAACCGCCAAGCATTACTAATATCGGCTCTTTTTTTAGCTTCAGCTTTTGCATCAATTCATGCTTGGCTACCAAATCTTCTGGATTCTTATCAACTATTAGATTAACATACATTACATTGTCATGTTTTTCTTTTGGCTTGAAAGTTGGTATTATTACCAAATCAGATCTTTTATACAGCTCATCGATGTATTTTGCCTGCAGCAATAATTTTTTGCTCTTTTCAGGATATTTTTCAAACAGCTTTGGATCATATCCGAATATTGAAATGCATTTTTTGCGTAATCTCTTTGCTATTAAGTTTGCAATGGGCTCGAAATCAGAAATTATTATATCAGGGTCAAATTTCTGTATTGCTTTCTTGTATTTCATGTAATTCGCCAGCCATGTAACAGGCAGGTAAAAATTTTTTATCAGAAATCTGTTGGTTTTAAACTCCAGATTATAGTCTGGAAAGCTATAGCCCTTTATTTTCAATGTTAAGTATTTTTTATGGAAAAAATTATAAGAATTTTCATAACCCATGAACATTACGCTTAAGTCTTTAATCCTTTTTTCCAGCTCTCTGAGGATTACATTGACTCTTATTGTATCGCCAAAGCCAAAGCCAGTAACAACAAACAAAACGTTCATGATAAAATTGCATTAATGGATATTTATAAAATTATCTCATTCAAATTTTCTTTTCTATTTTAATCAGTTCTTTTATTTTTGCTGTCCTTTCCCTCCCATAAATGCCAAGCTTTATGTAAGGAATTTCAAATCCAACAGCTAAATGAGAGATTATATTGTCCATGGTCTCGCCAGAGCGATGTGAGATAACTGGAATTATCTTGTTTTCCTTTGCAAAATCTATTGCTTCTTTTGTCTTTATCAGGGATCCAATCTGGTTTGGCTTTACTATTATGCAATTTATCTTTCCTAAAGCTTTTTCAAGCCTTTCAATGTTTGTGCATACCAAGTCATCACCGCATACCAAACTGGCATTTATCTCTTTAAATCCATTGAAATCATTTTCCTGCAAAGGGTCTTCTACATATTCAATGCCATAATCCAGTATTAATTTGTTAATAAAACCTACTTGCTCTTTCCTGCTTAATGCTGTTTTTGAGAGAGAATAAGAGTAGTTTTTGTAATTGTATTTGCTTTTCTTGAACAATGAACTTGCAGCAACATCAATTCCAATGTCAATTTTAAATCCCAATTCTTTTTCAGTTTTTTTAATCGCGCTTTTTAATACATCCAGAACCCTTACATTGTTAAAATTTAATGCATATGCCCCCTCCATTGTCTTTTTTGCATTTGGGTACATCCTTCCAATCTGCTTGTGAACATATTCATTTGCAAATGCATTGTCAGACATTTTATCTGACCTTGGAATAAGCAGGAATTCCTGGAAATCTGAGGAGGCATTACCTTTGAAATGGGCACCACCGCCAATTACATTTCCTAATGGCACTGGCATTTTGTCTGCATTTGGATTTAAAAATTTATGCACTTCATTATTAGACATTGCCTTTAAAATAGCAAACTGCAAGGCTAGAACAGAATTTCCATTCAAAATATCAGAATACTTTTCAACATGATTTAAATCATTAAAATTTTCAAAACTCATTCCTCTTAATTCTTTTAAGTTGTTTATGTACTTAGCGCAAAAATCAACGCCTTTTGCTGGAAAGGGTTTTACTTCATGCTTTCCTGTTGATGTTCCAAGGGGAGCAGAAGCAGTATATTTTTTATTTATCGTAACTTGAATCGTATCCTTTCCAGTAGAAGTCTTTATCTTTTCTGCCTTAACCTCTTTTATAATCATAGTTAAAGAACTAAAATTTATGTTTATATAGTTTGTGCAGATATTCAAAATATTTTATTAATTTCAGCTTTTATCTCTTCAAATGTCATATTACTAATTTTTCCTATTTTCATCATTATTAAACTCTTTTCAAGCGTGAATATTTTGTCAACTCTTATGCTGCTTGGTTTGATTAGCTTCCCCAATATTAAGTTCTCCTGGCTGATTTGGATAGAATAAGGTGCTTCTTTTAACACACTTGTTAACGGAATCATTATGCAATCATCAGATATTTCATTAATAAGATGTTTCATTAATAATATCATCAGATAATTCGCGTTTTTTCATAACTTATAACTAATATAAGAACTATTTAAATCTTTTATTTTATAGTCTTTTATTAATAGTAACAATTATCAAACATAAAAACCTACATCTTCTTTGGCAAAGGCCTTCTTATTGTTATAGGAATAACCCCTTTATTAAATTCCAGCCTTGCAACTTCTACTGGATTGTAATTTATTCTTTCAAAATCTTCTTCTTTAAGCTTCAATAAAAGTGGGGCGCCCATTGCTATCTGCAAAGCCCTTGCTCCAATTATTCTCGCAGTTTCATATTTTGTGAATTTCATTTTTTCAAGTATTTCAGCAGTTCAGGCCTCTTTTTAAATGCTATGTCTACTATTTTTTTTACTTCTTCTGTTGTCAAAGGTACCTCTCCGCCCTTCTGCATCGCGCAAATAGTATCATCATCAGCTGTTGCAACAGTCAATCTTGCGTCCATTGCCTTTTCTTCTTCTAAATCTGGATCAACAATTAAATTATTTCCTATTTTTAAAATTGTGCACGATATGGGTATTTTCAAAAGCTCTATTGGCTTGCTAGTTCTTTCATCATAAGCAACAACACCTGTTTTCTCATCATATTTTGGATATCTTGCATCCTGCAAAGCAGCAAGTGCTGCCAAGTTAGCTGCATCAAACAGATTGCCAGCCTCGTTTATTGTATAAATGTCAATGAATATCATCCAGCATTTCTCTCCTTCTTTAATGCATAATTTCTTGAAGTCAATTGCCTTGCTTTCCCTAACAGCTCTGTCAACAACCCTTGCTAATTCTATGGCATCAACATCAGGGGGTCCAGATTCAAAATCAGGGCTTGACAAAGGCAGCAATTCAACATTAACAACTATGCTCCCCTCATCAGGATTATCAGGATATGGCTTGTCAACTCCAAATTTAACACCAGCAACAATAACTGTATCACCCATTGTTATTTTTGCAGAGCCTTCAGCTGACTTTGCTGATATGCCATATTCAACATTTATTGGTTTTCTATATTCATCCAATTTCCTTAAATCAGCTCTAACGCCCTTGCTCAGCAACGATTCAATGTATGATTTTAATTCAGATACCATTTTGAGTAAACTTCTCCATTAATGCTTTTCTTTGTAATTCATGTATTTTAGCACAAGACCCTTTAGCTAATTCCAATGCTTCATAAAGCTGTTCTTTTTTAATTAATCCATCTAGCTGCAATAAAGTTATCTTGTTGTCCTTATGTGTTATTGCAATAGGGATGTCAACAGCCCCATTTTCAAAATCTTCTTCTTCCTTGTTTAAATCAGCTAGTACTTTGCCGCCAACAACACCGACAGATACAGAAGCTATCATGTCTTTCATTATCAAGCCAGCGTCAGCCAATGCCATTATAGCAGCTGTTATTCCAGCACACCTTGTTCCAGAATCAGTTTGTATCAATTCAATAAAAACATCAATTACAGTATTTGGAAATTCTGATAAATCCAAAACAGAAGCCAATGCCTTCTCAGTAACTAGTGATATTTCCCTTGACCTTCTGCCTGGCCCGGGCCTTATTCTCTCACCAGTGCCAGAAAATGCCATCATGTTATAATTACATCTCAATATTCCCTTCTCAGGATTTCTCATATAAGTGGGATGTAATGCTTTTGGTCCATAAACAGCAGCAATAGCAACTGTTTTTCCTATCTTGAACATAGCGCTCCCATCAGCCCTTTTTATCACGCCAACTTTGGCTTCCATAGGCCTTGTTTCATCAAATTTTCTGCTGTCAAATCTTTTAGTATATGTTATCATTTTATACTGCCTCTTAAAAATACATCAATCTTTTCAGTCAATCCAGATGTATGCGCTTCCTGCTCTATTTTTAATATTGCAGCAGCAGCAAGCATCTCTTTGTTAAAATCGCTTCCCAACATCCAAACCTTGCCGTTTTGTCCAACTGTAATCTGGCAGCCTGTTGCTTCTTTTATCAATGATATCATGCTTCCTTGTTTTCCTATTACTCTTGGAACTTTAGAAGATGATACCTCTATTATTTTTCCGCCCTTTAACTTTCTTAATCCAGGCCCTTTCATTGATAAGTCAATCATCTTTGATCTTGTTACATTAACTATTTTTGCAACAATAACCTCGCCAAAATCAAAATATTTTGTTAAGTCAGATCCTCTTTCAATAAAATCAGAAGTCGCTTCCTTCAAGGACAAAGCTGCTTCATAAGCATAACCAATATCAACCATCCAGCCGTTAAATCCTATGTTTGTTATCTTTCCTATAACATTGTCTCCAGCTTTCGGAATATATCTTCCGCTCAAATTAACAACTCTGATTAACCTGCCGCTTATATTAACCAATCCAAGTTGAGCAGCATATATCTTGTCATCTTCTCTATAAGCTCCATTCGCAGGTAAGTAATCAATCCCGGTTGCTAATTCATCCCCTGGTATTACAAATTGTTTGTCTTGCACTATTAATCCCATTTTTACCTCTTGCTTACTATTCTTTACCTCTTGCTTACTATTCTTATGTCCACATTACCATGGCTGATCTTGTTTAATTCATTCTCAAGATCTTCCTGCATTCCTGCTGGTATATCCAATGTTGCCAGTAAAGAGCCGTCATTCTTCCACTGTTCGTTTAATATCTTTCCGAAAGATTTTAGTGAATGAAAAGACTTAACAGCATACTGTGCTGGTATTACAACCTCAATGACTCTTGTTTCAAGCCTTATAGGCAATATGGCATTTATTGATTTAATAATATCCTGAATCTGGTCTTCGGCAGATTTAAACTCATCAATTCTTACCTTTGCTTGTTCAATAGCAGCTTCTATTCTCTGGGGTGGATTTGGCAAGTTGTTTTGAGGGTTTATTGCATTTCTATGTATTATATTAATAATGCTTTTTCTTTTTTCCTCGATTAATTTTTTTTTATGTTCTGTTGTTAATTGGACTTCTCCTTTCTTGATTATTTCAGCTACTACTTTTAGGCATTCATTGGTTCCAAATGCATTTTTAATGTCATGCTCAGAGGCTTTCTCACTCAATCTATGATTCTTAAATATCTGTTCTGAAGCTATTGCATCTTCTATAGAACACTTGCCTTTTCTAAACTCCAATGCCTTATCGCAATCAACCAAGACTTCAAATAATTTATCTTTAACTTTAAGCCTAGCTAATACTGCCTTGTCGACATTTATCATCTTCTTTATGATATCCTTGTTAACTTATCCTTGTTTATTTTTGTAAATCTCTTCTCTTTTGTTGTTATATAAGCTCCATCTATTCTCTCAATGTCAAACTCCTTTCCAAGAACCTTTTTCAAAGCCCTGACAGCGAGCTTCAAAGCATCTTCTATTGGCATATTATCCCTATACTGCTTTTCCAATATCTCCTTTAATTCAGTTTCAGCTTCTCCCATTGCTGTTGCTTTATACGCAAAGAATATTCCAGTAGGATCAGTCATATAAAGTTCAGGCTTGCCATTTGTTATGCCTGCAAATAACAATGAAACCCCGAATGGCCTTGCTCCACCGACCTGGGTATAAAACTGCTTCATATCGCATATATCCTTAACTAAGCTTATTACATCAACAGGCTCATCAAATGTTATTCTGTGCTGCTGGGCAACTATCTGGGCTCGTTCAATAAGCATCCTGCCATCGCTCAAAATCCCAGATGCAGTAGCTCCAATATGCTCGTCTACTTGGAATATCTTTTCAACAGAAGAGGTTATTATCAGTTTTTCAGTTATTCTTTTATCTGCCACCAGCAAAACACCATCCTTGCATACTATCCCTAATGCAGATGTTCCTTGCTTTACTGTTTTCTTGGCATATTCTACTTGTAATAATCTTCCATCAGGACTAAACATTGCTGATGTCCTGTCATAACCCATCATCTGATGCTGAGCTGGCTGCTGCATATTAATTGACCTCCGTTTTTGAAAAAACCTTACTCAATGAACCAGAAACATACAAGCTTTTCACATTCACAGGATTATTTTCAATGTTGTCTATTAATGCTATTGCTGTTTTTACTTCATTGACGTAATTATGTGCTGTTTTTATAACGCCTTTATTATTTCTGAAATTCAAGAACATTACCCCTGCTTTTGCATAGTTTAACTCTCCTAAAAATTTCAGGATATAGCTATTTATTGCATTCTTTGCTATTCTTTCATTTATGCTTTTATCTGAAATGACTTCATACGCCAAATACCTTTTCTTTTCCCTTAAACTCGGCAAAATAGATTTTATTATCCTTTTCATATATAAGAAAACTCTCCTTTTCTTGTTTCCTTTCTCTCGTTAAGCAATAAATTAAGCTATTTATTTATAAATCTTCTTATTTTTAACCATTTTCCATCCCAATAATATTAATAACTAGTAAGTGGTAAATAAACCGAAAGGTTTATATATAGGGTTATTTGATAAAATTCACTGCATTACCAAGAAAAGGGGTCTATTATAATTAAGAATAATAATTAAGAATATAACCTTAAAGGGAGAAAACAAAATGATAGTACAGGAAGAATTTTTGAAAAAGTTAAGGTCAGCTTTTGATTTAAACATATATGAAGTCAAGATATGGACGGCATTGTTGTCAAGAGGTCTTGCAACAGCCGGAGAATTATCAGATATTAGCAATGTCCCAAGATCAAGAAGTTATGATGTTCTCGAGTCTTTAGAAAAGAAAGGTTTTGTCATAATGAAGCTCGGCAAGCCTATAAAATATATTGCAGTCCAGCCTCAGGAAATAGTTAAAAGGGTCAAGAGGTCTATTCAAATTAATGCTGATGATCAAATTAAAAGCTACGATAATATCAAAGACAGCAGTTTATTCAATGAACTTGAATTGCTGTACAAACAAGGCATTGAGTTTGTTGAATCAACTGACCTGTCTGGAGCAATAAGAGGCAGAGATGCAATTTACAACCATATGGAATCAATGATGGAGCAAGCTGAAAAATCCATAGTAATTGTTACAACAGAAGAAGGTTTCATAAGGAAGGTGGCAAATTTCTCAGAAACTTTCAAAAGAATCAAGGCAAATAATGTTAAAATAAGAATTGCAGCCCCATTAAACAAGGATAGCAAGAAATTACTAAAAGACATTAAAGATTATGCTGAAGTAAAAACCATAAGTAACATGAACGCAAGGTTTATAATAATCGACGGCAAAGATATTTTATTCATGATAAACAACGACAAAGAAGTTCATGAAAGTTATGATGTTGGAATCTGGGTTAATACTCCATTCTTTGCAAGCGCTTTGGAAAACCTGTTCAACATAAGCTGGAAAAGGCTTGAAACTATAAAAGCTGAATAAAGCAAATGATATACGAAAACTGTGAACAAATTGCAGAAAGATTATCTAATAATAAAAGGCTTATAAAACAAGTTAGAGAATATATTATCTGGGCATTAATATACAGCAAAGGCACACAAGATTATGAAATTGCTATAGAAAACATCGAGCTGTTACACTTAAATGATAATGCGCTAATTAGTAAAATTTACGGGCTAGAAAAAAGATTAGACATGCCAGTAAAAAAGCCAAGTAAAACCTTGCCAAAATTATAAGTAAACTATTTAAGCCAGTTCTATTGCTTTTTTCTTATGGAGATTAAAAACCTGGCAGAGATGCTTCATCCTCTTGAAAGAACAGTTCTGCCAGTTTTAAAAGAAAACATTGAGCTTAAAGAGATCATTGCAAAAATAAAACTGCAGGATGTTGAAGTCATGCGAGCTTTGCAGTGGCTTGAAAACAAAGGCATCATCAAAATAAAATCCGATGCAAAGGAAATAATAAACCTTGATTCAAATGGCATTTCTTATCTAAAAAATAAGCTCCCAGAAAGAAGATTTCTTGAAGCATTAACAAAAGAGCTTTCATTAAATGAAATAAAAGAAAAAGCAAAGCTAAATGATGAAGAGCTTAGCATTTCATTAGGCATTTTAAAAAGAAAAGCAGCAATTGAATTTGTAAAGGACAAAATAAAGATAGCTGAAAATGGAAAAAAATTATTAAACAAAGAATTCTTAGAAGAAATATTCCTTAAAAAACTTCCTCTTGACCTAAAGGAATTAAGCAATGAAGACAAATACGCTTACAATGAATTAAAAAAAAGAAAAAAGATAATAAAAAAAGACGTTGTAAAATTGAAATTTGTCTCCCTGACAGATTTATACGCAAAAATATCAAGGGAAAAGATAGAAACAAATGTCATTGGGGCTTTAACACCAGGCATCATTAAATCAGGAGAGTGGAAAACAAAAAAATTCAGAAGATATGATGTTAAGATTAATGTCCCAAAAATATATCCTGGAAAAAGGCATTTTGTCAATGAGGCAATAAACTACATAAAGAAAATCTGGCTTGAAATGGGCTTTGTTGAAATGGAAGGCCCGCTATTGCAAACTTCATTCTGGGACCTAGATGCATTGTTTGTTCCCCAAGATCATCCAGCAAGAAGCATGCAGGATACCTTTTTTATAAAGAACCCTAGATATGGCAATATACCAGCAGAGCTCGCAAAAAAAGTAAAGGCAACACATGAAAATGGCTGGACAACCAGCTCAAAAGGCTGGCAATATAAATGGGATGAAAAAACTGCAAAGGAAAATCTGTTAAGAACGCATACAACTGTCTTGTCAGCCCAAACAATAGCCAAGCTTAAGGAAACAGATTTGCCAGCAAAATTTTTCTCAGTCAACAAAGTATTCAGGAACGAAAGCCTCGACTGGAAGCACTTGTTTGAGTTTAACCAAGTTGAAGGAATTGTTATAGATCCAAATGCCAACCTAAAAAACTTGTTCGGTTACTTGAAAGAGTTTTACAAGAAAATGGGTTACAAAGATGTAAAGCTTGTTCCTTCACACTTCCCTTATACTGAACCTTCAATGGAAATAATGGTGCTGCATCCAACAAGAAATGAGTGGATTGAGCTTGGCGGTTCAGGAATATTCAGGCCAGAAGTAGTAAAACCCTTATTGGGAAAAGCAGTTCCTGTTCTAGCATGGGGCCAGGGCATGGAAAGAATAATAACAGAATATTACAAAATAACAGATTTAAGGGATTTATACAAGAACGATCTTAAGCAATTAAAAGAAAGCAAAATGTGGCTAAAATAAAATGGCAACAATAACCATTAACAAAAAAGAACTTGCAGAATTGCTGGGCAAGAATCTCCAAGATAGAGAGCTAAAGGAAAAGATTCCAATGCTGGGCGTTGGCTTTGAAAGCATAGACAAAGATAATTTAATTATTGAAATAAACCCAAACAGGCCAGACATGCTCAGCATGCAGGGCTTTGCAAGGGCATTTTCTTCTTTCCTTGGAGTCAAAAAAGGCCTTGCCAAATATAGTATAAAAGATTCTGATTACAAAGTTGTCATTGACAAATCAGTCAAAGACGTTAGGCCATATACAGCATGTGCTGTTGTCAAGAACTTGAAGTTTGATGATGAAAAGATAAGGGAAATCATTGAAGTTCAGGAAAAATTGCATGCAACATACGGAAGAAACAGAAAAAAATTTGCAATAGGCATTTACCCATTTGAAAAGATAAATATGCCAATTTACTACATAGCAAAAAAACCAAACGATGTTAAATTCAAACCATTGGAATTTCAAAGGGAGCTTACAGCCTTACAGATATTAAACCAGCATCCAGCTGGCAAGGAATATGCTCATTTGCTGCAGGGCCTAGAGAAGTTTCCATTTTTCATAGACTCAAAGAATAAGGTCTTATCAATGCCCCCAATAATCAACTCAGACGACACTGGAAAGATATCAAAAAAAACAAAAGACGTTTTCATAGAGTGTTCTGGCTTCGATTACAATATACTGAGCAAGGTAATAAATATAATTGCAACCTCGCTTACAGACATGGGTGGAAAAATCTACAATGTCAAGATTGTCTATCCTGACAAAGAAATAAGCTCACCAAATCTTGAGCCAAGCAAGATGAAGATTGACATTAGTTACATCAACAATATTATCGGAGAAAAATTAAGCGAAGCGAAAGTAAAAGAGTGCCTCCTGAAAATGGGCTATGAGTACAAAAACAAAATTGCATTCATCCCTGCTTACAGGACAGACATCTTGCACCAAATAGACTTGGTAGAGGACATAGCAATTGCATATGGCTATGAAAACTTAGAGCCGGTTGTCCCAACCATTGCAACTA
Source organism: Candidatus Woesearchaeota archaeon (assembly GCA_018303485.1). GTDB lineage: Archaea > Nanobdellota > Nanobdellia > SCGC-AAA011-G17 > JACPNG01 > JAGVYC01. Next base: position 1,771 of record JAGVYC010000016.1, on the reverse strand, counting down.
TTGGCAAGGAGAGCAACCTTGCATATTTTAAGGAAAAAATTTCAAATTTCCTGGTTGGCTTTAGTTTTCTTGAAACAAGCACGTTCTGCATAACAAACAAAGATGTACAAACAAAGCTGATGGACCATAAAATAGGCCTTATCGAGCTTTCAAATGCATTGAGTGAAGAATACAGCTGCTTGAGGGCATGGATGATTCCATCTTTGATGCAAGTATTGCAATCTAACAAGCATCACGAATACCCACAGAACATATTTGAAATCGGAACAATTTTCAAGGAAAATCCAAAAACAGAAACTAACGCAGAGGAAAATGAAAGGCTTGCTGTCTTGTTTTGCAGCAAAGATGCAAACTTCACCCAAATAAAGCAAATTCTAGATGCGTTGTTTAACGCTCTCGGTCTAAAATACTCTACAGAAGAAACAGACCACCAGAGCTTCATCACTGGAAGGGTAGCAAGAGTCATCGTCAATGATCAAAAGATAGCGTATATGGGTGAAATAAATCCGATAGTTTTAAATAATTTCAGTCTTGAAATGCCAGTAGCTGCTCTAGAGCTAAATGTGACAGAATTGTTTAATATTATAAATTCTATTTAGCATGGAAAAAATAAGATCCTTAAACCTAGAAAAGAAGCCATTAGTTGGAATTTTGCATATTAATAAAGTTATATCTATATCTCTCGACTATTTCAAAAATTATTTGTAAACATCACTTGCAAAAGTTATTTGAAGATAATTTCTTTTGTAATATCAAGAAGGTTTTTGCAGATTTTTTCCAATTCATTTATTTTTGCTTCGTCTTTTACCGAGATCTGTACTCCATAGGTGTAATTTTCTCTCATGTCGATAATGCTGTTATCTTTAACCTCTTCCATTCCTTCATATTCCAATAATTCAATGAATTTTTCATCAAGCTGTATTTTATTGTCCTCTTTGAGAAATCTAATTAGTGCAATAGTGCAGGTTTGATTTGAAGATTCGTAACCAAATTTAGCCGCAATGGCAAGAAAACAGTGATAAATGCAATAGAATCCAGCAGACATAGACCAATCAGAAAATCCGATCTCTTTGAATTTTGTTATGCCGTTCAGGTTATGCTCTGCTTTGGTAAGGTGCTTTTTCGCTTCTTCAACACTTGGGTTTACTTTCAACAATCCTCTATGCTTTGGTCTCTTGCCAAGTTTTTTACATTCTTCAATTTCTTTCTTTGCTTTGTTCAAACACCATTCAATGTGCTTATAGGCTTGTGACATTTTTCAATATCCCAACATATCTCTCTTGGCCATAAAGGATTATTGCATTTTTAACAATGTCTACTATAGCTTTATCTTTCTTTTTAAGATTTTCTAATAGATCCTGGTGAGTTAACTTAAGTGCATGAATTTTTTTAGGAATCACTTGTTCTTTTTTCTTCAAAACAATATTCACTTCTTTGACCTCTTTGGTTTCTAGTACTATCATCATATCAATATCTTGGGCATGAGCGTAATCCTTGATAGCCGAGCCAAAGAGCATGATTATTCTCTCTTTCTTGAAGAGCTCTTTAAATTCTTCTTTCCATCGTTTAAATTTATTGGCTTCATCAGCAAGTAAAAAAGCAATGAAAGGTATGGCATAATCGTTGCCAAAATTAAGTTTGTAGATTATGGATTTTCCGATGGTTTTACTAATGATTAAATTTTCTTGTAGTAATCTTTTAAATATCTTTTGCGCACCAACATGGCTTATGTTAAGGACTTTGCTGATGGAGTTTGCATTGTAGAAAGTAG
>JAGVYC010000015.1 GCA_018303485.1 Candidatus Woesearchaeota archaeon | reverse complement strand
AGAGTTATTGTGAAGTAATAATTCCTTAAGGAAGGTTTAAATAAATTTCTAATAATTTAATGTGATGAAAATTAAGAACAAGAAGTTGCTGGTTGCTGGAATTAGCTTGATAGGTGCGTTAGGGCTTTTTAGATATAATACAGAAAATACATTCTCTGAAAAAAATAATGGGTTTAATGATAATAAACTATTAGAGTTTAGACTAGAACAAATCATACCCCAAAATAAAAACATAACTGAAAATATATCATTAGAAACAGGCGTATCTGAAAAAAAAGAGAATATATGCAATGACGATGCTTATTTAGAATATCTAACCAGCATATCTAAAGAAGAATTTATTGATTACACTCTTAATTTGCCTTCAGATAAATTTTTAGACCTAATAGCTTGTAAACAATATAAGAGGTTCATTGATAGCGATGTACTTAAAGACTTACTTTTGAACAAATTCAATCCAAAGACTAAATGGCATGTAATTCTTGAAGGTCAATCGGAACTTGGAAAACTTGAAGAATTATTAATAAAAAATGATGAAAAGCAATTCTTAATTGATTTTATACAAGAATTCCTAGACACCCTATCATTGAATATTAGGGAGATAAATTATTTAGGCGATGGCTTATTTAAACAATTAGAGATATTAAATTTGTTGAAATATAAAGGGGAGGTTAAAGAAGAAGATTGGGATGGGCAGGCATATTATGATAATATTAATCTACTTAGAGATTTTGCTCAATATGCAAAGGATAAATATTTTGAAGCAAACAATACAGAGCCATTATCTAGTTTATCATTATGGGCAGTAAAGATAAAATATATTTCTTTAGATAGCAATTTGCCGCCACCAATATCTATAAAAGATGCAATAGATGCATATGAAATGTTAGTTTCTAAAAGCCCTATTACATTAGAAGAACTGAGTGCCACATATTCTTTGATTAAAATAAGTTCATATGATTATAATGCCGAATTATTATCAATTAGAGAAGATTTGAGGGTAAGAATAGAAAATGAATGTGCTAGAATATTATCTAATGACTCAAATAAATTAATAAAATATTATTTAACACCTCCACAGTCTGAGAGTATAAATATTAGTGATTTTGGATTAAAGAAAAGCGAGGTACCGTATTCTTATGGCGGCATAATTAATTTTAAAAATATAAATGAAGATGCTGCAATAGAAACATTCTATAGGAATATCGATAGACTAAATAAAGATGGACAATTTAGAAATGAGTTCCTTAAAGATATTGTTTTATATGCAAAAGAGACAGAAAAAATAAAGTTCCTAGAGGAAGTTGCAAGGTATTTTCCCGAGGTTAGAGAAGACAACAATTAGTTCTCAAGCAGCCATTTCCAGAGCGGAATATATTTTATCTTTTTCCCATGTATTTTTTCTTCACCTTCATAATCCCATGTTATAAATAATCGATTTCCACCAGTTATAGACTGGTGGAAATCAATTATTATAACGAAAATTGTTTTGATACTAATGTGTTAATATCTGCTGCCCTATGGCACCATAAGCTGATTTTTTGTAGTAATCTAAAAGTTATAAAACCCTAAAATCATAGATGACAAAATGACAACATGACAGATGCCCGTAGGGTTTATAAAGAAAATTCACTTCTATTGGTTTAAGTCATTAAAAATATTGAAAATGCAAAAGACCTAGCGTTAGCTATATTCAGGGAGGTGGATAAAATGGACATAAGCCATGATACAATAAGCAGGATATTCAGCAGGCAGTTGATGAATCTGCCGATTGAAAAAATAGATATAAATAGAGGTGATAAAAATGAGAAAAGATGGAATTTATTCGAAAAAGATTAGAGAGGAGCTAATAGAGGATGATGAAATAGCAATCTTTGAAGAAGGATTTATGGAGGGCTATTGCGCTTAATTTTTTTCTTTTTTTTTATTGGCATTTCGTGATTTTAATGCTTTTTCCCTTGCATATGTACAGCTTGTTGTTTGCATTGACCAAAGGAGCTACTTCATATTCAATATTGGGAGTTAATAACAGTCTAAGATTGCTGATTTCATCAATAGAATCCTTTGGCAACATATTAATATCCAAGATAACTGGCTCTTCAGTTGATGTTCTTATAAGCAAGTTTTTTATTGCAAAAAAACCAGTGTTATTTATTATAGTATTATCTTCATCGCAGCTTGAATCTATTTTTACATCAGCACATTCCAAGTTTGAAGCTATTCCCTCTATAGTCTTTTTAGTATCAGTTTCTGCCTTCTCTTTCATAAACGAATAAACACCTATTGTTGAAATTACAACAAACCCTATAAGAAGTATTGTCTCTACAAGCATTGAAGCACCGCCTTTTTTTGCCATTTAATTGTTTAGCAAGCCTTCTATAAAAAGGTTTCTTATATAAATTTCAATTTCCTGTCTTTAGAATCATTCTTCATTAATAAGACAACTCTTGAATTTTTCTTCTCATCTATTATCTTAAGTTTGTTTATTTTTGCTATCTTCTTTGCAAATCTCTTTATCTCAGAATGCAGCGGCATGTCAGAATATTTTAATCTATATTGTGCATATCCAACAGGCATCGCTGCTTTAACTTCTAAAAATTTAAAATTAACATCTTTTAATACCTTTGCATATCCCTCTGGATTTAGCATGTTTATTCCATTGTATAAAGTAAGCCTTACAGTTCCCCTCTTGAAATGCTTAAGTAATTTTAATGATTTCATTATCTTGCTCCAGGAACCTCTTGAAAATGGCCTGCATACTTCTATGAAGGTTCTTTTATCTGGAGCTGGCAATGTAATGTAAATCTGTGTTGGCTGGTGATTTATAAGCTTCCTAATCATTTCGGGAAAAGTTCCATTGGTGACTACAAAAGAAGTCATGCCTTTTTTATGTATCAAATCAATTAGCTCGGGCAATTTTTGGTATAGGCATGCATCTCCGCTCAAGCTTAAAGCAACATGCATAGGATCCATTGCATTGTCAACATTCTTTCTTAATATCTTTTTATTGCCGTAAAAACCAACTAGTATCTTTTTTTGCTCTTCAATCAATCCCTTTATTATATCTTCTGGCTTGTCATTGAACTTGCTGCCAAATCCGGAATAACTTATGTCTCTCCAGCACCATTGGCATCTCAAATTGCATATGTCTAATGTCAGGCTTGCTTGTATGCATCTTGAAGAGTCAATATTGTAAAACTTGTTCTTGTAGCATTTGTCATTTCCTCTAATAGAAGTCTTGCAATAATAGCATATCTTAATAGCTGAATGGTTTCCAACTATCCTGTACCCTTGCTTTTCTAAAATGGTTCTCCTATCTGCAAAATTCATAAAGCTATTAAGAAAATTAAATTTATAAAATTACTGTTTAAACACATTTTGGTAATTCATGTAAATAATGTTCTCAGCTTCCTTGGCATCAAGATTTTTTATCTCAGCTATTTTTTTTATACTTTCAGCTACATTTGCTGGTTCATTAACACTTCCTGGCTTTGGGCTCATCCATGGAGAATCTGTTTCTGTAAGCAATTTGTTCATTTCAACCATGCTGACAAGCATCTGAAAATGCTGACTTTTTAATATGTTAGTTGGAACAGTAAAATAATAGCCAAGGTCAATGGCCTTTTTTATTAGATTTTTCCTTCCCTCAAACATGTGCAATATTACTTTTTTAACGCCTGATTGTTCAAGTAAATTAATAGCATCAACTTCTGCTTTTCTTGAATGAACTATTACAGGCTTGTTTATCTTCTTTACAAATGCAAGGATCTCTTTAAAATTCCTTTTCTGCTCTTCATGATGTTCAAAATCCCAATGATAATCTAGCCCAGATTCTCCAACAGCAACAATCTTGTTCTTGTTCTTCTTTATGAATTCCAGTTCTTCATCCAAATCAAATTTCTCAATCTGCCTTGTCAGTCCAACTTCATCTGTCTCTAATCCGAGCAAGTCTATTGGATACAAGCCAAGAGAGCATTTCACAATATCAGGGTATTTCTTTGCTAACTCCAAGACTTCCCTGTTTGTAGGAGCATTAACACCAGAGGCAATAATTGCAACAACGCCTTTTTCCTTAGCCCTTTTTATAACATCATCTATCTGATTCTTCAAGGATTCATGGGTTAAATGGCAGTGTACATCAACTAGCATTTTAGATAATTACTGCTAAAAGAGGCTTGAATAAAAATACAAGGAGCTTTTGTAGCCAAGGGATTAAATTAATTATTATTAGGGCTATTAAAAATATTGTTACTATATTAAACAACTTCTTGGCTGTGCCTTCGTTTTTGAATATTGCAAGCATTAGGGTATAAAACATCTTGCCGCCGTCAACAGGGCCAATAGGCAATAGATTGAAAAGGCCAACACCCACATTAATGACAATAATCCAGTTTAAAAGCATTATAAACCACAACGGTATTGAAGCAATAAAACTGCCGTATTTATCAACTAAGGATTTTTTTGGCTCTAGTGCAGCATCCGGCTTGAAACTAACACCAATGTAACCCTTTGAATTGTTGTCCTTATTCTCAGCTGTTATTAAGTCAAACTCATTTTCAAGCGTTGTTATTTTCAATTGCTGATTGGGTTTTAAATTTGAAAGTATGTTAAAAAATTCTTCTGTATTGTTTGAGATTGAAACAGAGTTTAATGCTATTATTTTATCCCCTATTTTCAAGCCTGGTTTTGATGCAGGAGAGTTTTCCTCTATTTTGTCAAGTATGAGATATTTAAAATTAGGCTCTACTGTTTTGTTTGCTAGATTTTCAATGTCAATTATGGAAGTGTATTTTGTTATATTATGAGTTAATCCTATTGCTGGGATTGACAAGCCAAATAGCAATATTAACAAGAACGCAAGAAAAATATTTGCAAAAGGTCCTGCTGAATAAACAAGAAGCTGATCTTTTTTTGATTTTTTATTCAATTGACTGTCATCCGGCTCGACAAACGCAGCAAGTATCGGACCTAAGAAGGCAAAACCAGATGATTTAACATTTACTTTTATGAATCTTGCGTAAACACCATGCAAAAATTCGTGGACTACTGCAACAATCAATATTGCTATAATCCAATGGAAGAATGACAAGGCAGGCATTCCTGGAATCGAAACACCAGGCAATACTGGTGCTAGACCTGGCTGAGAACCAGGAATAAATAGGAGGTCTTTTGTTACCTTTATCAGGATTATGAACATTAACAGCATGCCAGCAAAACCAATTAAAATAGAAAAATAACCAAAAATTTTAATCGCTCTTGGAAATTTTAATGCTATTTTATCCATTAGCTTTAAACCAAGATTAGTCTTGTAAAGAACAAAAATTTTATTTTGGACTTCAAATTTTTCTTTATATTTATAATAAAATAAAATTAGGATTAAATAGAATATTACTGCTAAAACTAGATCGATGTTCATTTGGTTTGCTTGGATTTTATTGGCCTAAAAACTTTTGAACCGCATTTCCTGCATGCAACACTTTTTTGAAGTATTCTTGCCATCTGTGTTCTCATTTTAGCCTTGCATTTCTTGCATACAAATACATTATGGTGCAGCCTTGCAACAGCTTCTGGAAATTTTACCATTTTATTTTACCTGTTTTATTATTTTTTCTCCCAAGATTGTCCAATAAACAACCTGAATGCCTTCTACAACATTGTCTTTTAAATCTTCTGGTATTTTTATATCAAATGTTTCGAATGTTTCAGTATCCATTATATTAGCAATATCTCCATGAACAGACAAGACTTGAGCAGACTTTTTCTCTATTATCGGCACTTCAAGATTATCGCTGCCAGGCACTATTTTTATTATTTTCCTACTGTCTATAATGCTTATGGCTTCCATCCTGCATTTAGAACTGCCATGCTTTCCTGTTTTTGATTTTTGGATGGACTTAACAATGCACGCTATGCCATCAAATACAACATAATTGCCTTCTTTTATGCTTGATGCCTGAACTTGTTTTATATCCATCTTGGGTGTTTTGTAATCTTGATTATTTTTAAAGCTATCGTTATGCTTCAATAATATACGTTATGCTAAATTTTTCGTAAACAAACAAACTACAATTTTACAGCATGTTTAACAATGTTAATGTTGCAGCTTTTATGCTTTTTGCACCATTCATGGCATTTTTCAGCAAGATTTTTTGTTTTATATAAGAAACCACATTCTTCACATGTATAATACTCTTTATTATTAACATCTCGTTTTTTTGCCATGTTAAACCATGCAGATTTTTGGGGGTTTTTTTAAGAATTCGCTTAATAATTTTATTGAATTGTTTATGTCATCTACATGTGCAATGCCAACTGTACTGTGCAGATTTCTAACTGGTATGCCTATTGTTGCCGAGGGTATTCCTCCTTTTGCAAGCATTATTGATGCAGCATCTGTTGTTCCAGAATCTTCAACTTCCAGCTGCAATGGAATCTTGTTGATTTTAGCTACTTTCTTTATCCAATCTATTAAGCATTTATTGCCCAGCATTTCAGAATCCTTGATTGTTAGAAAAGGGCCACTGCCTATAATATTTGAAGGCGATATGCTGGAATCTCTGGCATTTGTTGCGTCTATTGCTAAACCCCAGTCAGGTGCAATATGGTAAACTGCTGTTTTTGCCCCGTACAACCCCATTTCTTCCTGAACTGTAAACACATAATAAATATCCTGCTTGCTATGCAAATTCTTTAGCTTTTTTGCAAGCTCTATCAAAATGTAACAGCCAGTTCTATCATCTAATGATTTTCCCGATATTATTTTGTTATTGCCTAAATACCTCGCATGATGCAATGGAACTATATAATTGCCAATTTCAACACCAGATAATTTTAATTCGTTTACATTAAGCCCTGTATCAACATACAGTTCATCCATCTTTGGCAGTGTTTTAATATTTAGGTCTTCGTGAAGCTCTGAAAAAGATATAACGCCGTTGCATATGACTTTATTTTTATCACCAACCACTTTAACTGGCTGGCCAACCAGTGTTATTGGTTCGATGCCACCTATTGAACTAACCCTAATGAAGCCATTATTTTCTATCTTTTTGGCCATTAAACCAATTTCATCCATATGGGCGGCAAGCATTATTTTTTCACCAATGCCCTTTCTATGTGCTACCAGATTCCCGAATTTGTCAACATAAATTTCATTTACATATTTTTTAATTTCAGAGGTAATAATATCTCTTACTAACTGCTCGTCCCCGCTGGGGCCAAGAGCATTCATTAATTTGAATAGCAGTTCAACCATTTTTCTTTAATTTTATAGTCCTATACTTGCCGCCTTTTTTGTATGACTTGTATCTTAGCTTCTTTTTCCTATCATAAGGTGTTAAGTATTCGCTCATTTTTCAACAACAGGCCATTTTTATACATGATTTATATTCTATGATCTTGCCTTTCTTTACATTGGCTGTTAAGTTTATAACATCAATGCCAACTACATCCTTTGACTTGCATGTATCTTTTACAGCATTTGCTATTGCATCATCAAAGCCCTTTTTGCTCTTGCCTATAACCTCTATTACATTGGCTGAATTCATAATATCACCTCTTTAAGTTTATTATAGCATATTACAGAATTAATATAATTTATGTCAATCACCTTGAATTTAACCATGATATTTCAAATTTATATATCTTTTGGAATACATTCTGGAAGCTGTATAATTCCATGCAGAAGAAAGGTAATGATAAGATATATATACTATTTAATATGCTTTAAATTTAATGGTTCACATATCTGAAAGAGAGCTTGAGCTGCCTGATGCTGTTATAGGCAAGCTGATAAAACTGACAATAGAAGACAAGTCAATAATATCATTGGGGCATGGTGAGCCTGATTTTAACACATTCAAACCTATAATAAAGTATACCAAGAGGTTTGCAAAAAACTGCAATCATTACTCTCAACCAGGGGGAAGGCTGGAATTAAAAGAAGCCATATTAAAAAAAATAAAAAAAGACAACAAAATAAATGCAGATGTTGACAATGTAGTTGTAACATGCGGAAGTCAGGAAGCTATATTCTTGGCGACAGCATGCGCCTTGGATGTTTCTGAAGAGGTAATGGTTCCAAATCCGTCTTATCTTGGATATATGCCTGCTGTTGAGCTTTTAAATGTAAATCCTGTTCCATTGCAACTAAAAGAAAATAATAAGTTTGAAATAAACCCTGATGACATCAAAAAGGTAATAAACAAGAAAAGGACAAAGGCCATAATAATAAATTCCCCCTCTAACCCGACAGGAAATGTCATAAGAAAAAATGTTCTTGAGGAAATTGCTGACATTGCTGTTGACAATGATGTTTATGTTTTCAGCGATGAGGCTTATGAAAAAATCGTTTATGACAAGAAATTTGTTTCCATTGGATCTTTGAATGGCATGCAAAAGCATGTTGTTACTTTCCAGAGCTTTTCCAAAACTTATGCAATGTGCGGCTATAGGTTAGGGTATGCGGTTGGGCCTAGAAAATTGATAAATGCAATGACATCAGTACACGTTTATACAACAGTCACAGCCCCGACATTGTCCCAGTTAGTTGGCATTAAAGCACTTGAGACAAAACAGAAATATATTGACGAGATGGTAGGTATTTACAGAAAAAGAAGGGATTTCATTGTCAAAAGAATGAACGAGATTGGATTGAAAACTATAAAGCCGGACGGCGCTTTCTATGCGTTTTCAAATATTAGGAATTTTGACAAGAAATCATCAAGATTTGCTGCAGATTTGCTAAGGAAAACTAAAGTGGCTGTTATTCCTGGAACTGAATTTGGAATTTATGGCGAGGGCTATATAAGATGCTCTTTTGCAACGCACATCAAGCTTATAGAAGAAGCCATGAATAGGCTTGAGAAATTTTTAAAAAATTAATCTTGGGCCTACTGGGATTCGAACCCAGATATAACGGTTTCTCCATGACTCCGAAGCCGTTTATGCTATCCATTGCATCATAAGCCCTGACCCACTATAACTCTAGAAAAATCTTGAAGTTAAAATAACTTTTGTTTAATCTATTTTGAAAAAAGTCAAAAGAATTACTTACCCCGGAATACTCTGCCGATGTTTTTTGCAATCCAACTCTTATATTCTGGATAGTTTTTTAGTATTTTTCTGTCGCCCAATAAGACTTCGTACCAGTAATAGATGCCATCTCTTGCAAGCCAATATGAACCTAAAACTTCGCAGTTGTTATATTTTCTTGCTGACTTGTCTTCAGCAATTTTTTGATAGTCCATTTCAAGAATTTTTGTCCTTCTGGATTTCTTTGGCTTTCTTCCACCCATAAAGTGAGGTCTCATCTTAGAGCCACGGTTTATCCTAACCCTAACAACAAAAAATCCTTTTTTTGCTCTAAAACCTAGTGCCCTGGCTTTGTCAATCCTTGTTGGGTTTTCAAGCTTTGTTATTGTAGGCTCTTTTCTTATTTTGATTAGCCTGTCTTTATATAAGCCACCTAAACCCTTCTTAGGCTGTTTGTACAATGCACTCACATATTTTAAATAACCCATGCCAAAAAATCAAGGAGTATGCTTTATAAAATTTTCTAGAGTAATATTTAAGGCAAAAAGCGGTTATTTTAAAAGGTCATTAAATCACACTAATGAATATTTTTGGATTAAAATGGAACTGATAAATAAATTAATTGAAATTTTTTTGCATCTCGATAAGAATCTTGCAAGCATAATACAAACATATGGGTTGTGGACTTATTTAATATTATTTCTTATAATATTCATGGAAACCGGATTTGTTGCAACGCCATTTTTGCCAGGAGATTCATTGATATTTGCAGCTGGTGCATTAGCTGCTTACGGCTCATTAAATGTTATTTTATTGTTTTTTCTTCTGGTGACAGCCGCCATCCTTGGGGATACAGTAAACTATTGGATTGGTTATTTTATAGGTCCGAGGGTGTTTAGAGAAGAAAACATAAGGTTTTTCAGGAAAGAATACTTGGATAAAACACATAAATTCTATGAAAAGTATGGCGGCAAGACAATAATAATGGCAAGATTCATACCAATAATAAGGACATTTGCACCATTTGTTGCTGGCATTGGCAAGATGAGCTATTGGAAGTTTATCAGCTACAATGTCATTGGCGGTGTTTTATGGGTCGGGATTTTTGTTTTTGGAGGATATTATTTTGGAAACTTAACAATTGTAAAAGAAAACTTTACTCTTGTTTTATTGTTTATAATACTGGCTTCATTTATTCCCGCTATAATTGAATTTATAAAATACAAATACAGGGAGAGGAAAATTAAAGATGAAAGAATTAACTAAGATATTAGTTGTGGATGATGAAGAGATTAACAGAAAATTAATAAAAGAGAGATTAAATAGGCTTGGTTATTCTGCTGTTGAAGAAGCGGGCAATAATAGAGATGTAGAAATTTTGTTTAAAAATGGCTATGTTCCTGATTTAATCTTTATGGACACCAGCATGGGCAGAGATTTAGCTGGTTATGAAATTTGTAAAAGAATTAAAAATAATGACTATGATTCTGCTGTAATTGGTATGTCTGCCAGCTTATTATTTGAAGAATGTGCAGAAAAATGGAAAGATGCTGGTGCTGATGGATTTATAGACAAATATAGCATAGCAACACTTGATGGTGTTATTTTAAAAGCTATTATCATATATGCATTGAAAAAAAATGATAAAATGTTTCACTCTGTCAAATCAGACCCTTTCAAAGAAGTCCAGTAAAAGCCTTAATCCAAAACCGGTTCCGCCTTTTGGCATGTAATTAAAATCAGCTTCTGAAAGGTATGATGGGCCCGCTATGTCCAAATGTATCCAAGGTGTTTTGTCAACAAAATTCTTCAAAAACATGCCGCCTTCTATTGCACCGGCAAATTTTCCTTTGCTTGAGTTTAACATGTCAGCTATATCGCTCTTCGATAAATCCTTAAAATCATCTGATAATGGCAGCTCCCAAACTATCTCATTTGTATCCTTGCCTGACTGCAAAAGCTTTGATGAATATTCTTCATTATTTGACATCATGCCAGCTATAAATCTTCCAAGCGCCACCATGCAAGCGCTTGTCAATGTTGCAAGGTCTATTACTAACCTTGGTTTTATCTTGCTGACTGTGTATGACAATGCGTCTGCAAGTATCAAGCGGCCTTCTGCATCTGTGTTTGTTATTTCAACTGTCTTTTTATTGAATGCTGTAAAAACATCACCTGGCTTATAGGAACTTGGGCCAACTAAATTCTCGCATAAAGGCATTACTGCTATTATGTTTGTTCTCAGCCTTAATTCTGATGCTGTTTTAACTATGCCTAAAGCTGTCGCTGCACCAGCCATATCGCTTTTCATAGTTTCCAAGTAACCAGTTGGCTTTAAATTCAAGCCGCCTGAATCAAAAATAATTCCCTTGCCAACAACAGCATATTTGTCTTTTGATTTCGGATTGCCATAATATGATAATATCAATAACCTTGGCGGTTTTTGTGCGCCTGAATTTACAGCAAGTATCAAGTTCATGCCAAGCCTTTTCATTTCTTTCTCAGTCAATACAGAAAGCCTTAACTTATGCCTTCTTGCAATAGATATAGCCATGCTTTCCATTGTTAATGCGCTTTTATCCTTACTGTTTTCATTAACAAGATCACGGACAAATTGCACATTATCGCAGACTATTCTTGTTTTTTCAACTATTCTTTTTATCTCTGTTATGTGGCTCTGGCTGGAGAGTATTAATGTAATGCCCTTCAATTCCGGAGGCAGTTCTTTTTTGTCTGTTTTGTATTTTGTAAAACTATAAGAACCGAGCAAGATTCCTTCTGTTACGGATTTTGCAACTGTGATGCTGTCAATGCTTTTTATTATTGGCAGTAAAACAGAAAAGCTGCTTGATTTTAAGGCTCGAGCTGTTTTTGCAACTGTTGAATATGCCCTTCTTAATTTTTCTTTGTCAAGCTCTGATTCTTTTCCAAGGCCTATGTATAAAACACGCTTGGCGCTGTAATTGTGCTCTGGATAAAAGACAAGAGTCTGGCTTAGACTTCCTTTGAAATCCTTGCTTTCAATTGCCTTGTTCAGGGGTTTTGGATAAGAAGCTTTTTCAACAGAATCTTCTTCCATAATGGGTATAATTATCAAGTTATCCCTTACAAGTTCTGGCTTGACAAAAACTACATTTGTTCTCATTTTTAATGCCTTATTATCAGGTTTCTAGGAAATTTGTTTAGGTTAATAAGTTTATTGTTTTTTATTAAAAATGTATCTTCTATTCTTATGCCATAGCTTTTATAGTAAGACGCCGGTTCTATTGCAACAACCATGCCATTTGATAATTTTGTTTTTTGGATTATTGTTGGCTTTTCATGAACCTCTAAGCCGATTGAATGCCCTAATGAATGAACCTGATTTTTTAACAATTTTATTTTATTAATGTCTTTTGTTGTTTTTATATTGTTGATTATATTGAAAACCCTTGAATAATCCACTATATCTTTTTTACTTGGGGTTCCAATGTAAAATGTCCTTGAAACATCAGAGCAATAATTCTTGTATTTAACGCCGATGTCTATTATCGTAAAGCCATTTAATTTGGTTTTAGTTGGAATATGGTGAATATGGGAGGAATTTTTTCCAGAAGCAACTATTGTTGGAAAGGCTTCTTCGCAATTATATTTTTTAATTTCTTTTTTTATAAAACTTGCAATTCCAATTTCTGATTTAGTTCTGCTTAGCTCTTTTGCCAGCCTGAACAAGATTTTATCAACTATTCTGCAGGCATATTTTATTCTGCTGATTTCTTCATTTGTTTTTTTTGATCTTAATTCAGATAGGATATTGCTTATATCAATAAATTTTGCTTTCTTAAAACATTTTTTAAATTGCTTATAGCGGTTTAATGTTATATTGTCCTTGTTTATGCCTATTGTTTTGCTCTTAATCTTAATTGCACTTGTTAATGTTCTTTTTACTGGATAAATTTTTTTAATTCTTGAATTTGATTTTGCAGCATTAATGTCCAAGGGTGAAGAGACTATAAAGGCGTCATTTTTTGATATGACTAAGCACCCCATAAGGTCATTGAACCCATTAAAGTACTTGAAATTTGCATCTTCGCTGGATATCAATGAGAAACCTATGTTTTTGCCTTTTAAAAAGGACTGCAATTCTTTCAAGCGCATGAGCATAAACAATATAAATGGGATATATAAAATTATTCATTATGATAAGGTCTAAATTAAAGAACGGCATAACATTGTTGTTTGAGGAAAGAAAATCTGGCTCTATTGTTATAGCCTTGCAAGTGAATGTTGGATCTAATAATGAAGATGATTCCAATAAAGGCATATCCCATTTCATAGAGCACATGGTGTTTGAAGGGACAAAAAACAGGACACCAAATGAAATAAGCAATGATATTGAAAGGCTTGGCGGGGAGCTAAACGCTTATACCTCTCATGACAGGACTGTTTTTTATACAATTGTGCCTAAAAAATATTTTGATGTTGGCATTAATGTAATTGCAGATATTATACAAAATTCAGATTTCAATAAAAAGGCTATTAAAAAGGAAAAGAGGGTTGTAATTGATGAAATAAATCTCATACACGATGACCCGAAATTTTACCAGTTTGTATTTTTCTTGAAACATTTGTACAAGAAGCACCCAATAATGCACCCAATATCGGGCTATAAGGAAACTATAAACAAACTGACAAGAAAGGGCATAATAAATTACTACAAAAAGCATTATGTGCCTGATAACATGATAATAACTGTCATTGGAGATGTAAATGACTTAGAGAAAAAGATAAAAAATAAATTTGAAAATTTAAAAGAAGGAAAAATAAAGAGGCAGTTATTTTTTAACGAGCCATTAAATGAAAGGCAGGAAACATTTACAGAAGAAAGAAAAATCTCACAGTCATACCTTGTTTTTGGATACAAGGTCCCATATAGAACCAGCAAGGAAAGCTATGCTGTAGATATAATAAGGGCTGTACTGGCAAAGGGGCAGTCAGCAAGATTATTCAATGAGCTGAGAACAAAAAGAGGACTATGCTATATCGTCGGAGCGCATTATGAATCTGGATTGGATTATGGCTATTTTTCAATATTTGTAGGGACTGACAAAAAGAACATAGAAATTGTTGTGAACATAATAAAGAAAGAAATGAAAAGGCTTAAAAAATTAAATGACAAGGAAATAAAAGAAGCAAAAACATTCATTGAAGGAAGCTTTGTCATAGAAAATGAAGATCCCAAAAAATTAGCAGATAACCTGCTTTTCTGGAATCAGATAGATTACAAGTTCAAATTGGATGATTATATAAAAAATATAAGAAAAATTACAAGAGAGGATATTAAGAATATTTCAAACAAATATTTCGGGGACAATTATTTGCTCACAATCTTAAAGCAGGTTTGACATGGAAAGCATAGGCGGACAAGCTGTAATAGAAGGCGTAATGATAAGGAACAAGAACAAGATAGCAACAGCTTTAATGAATGAAAAAAAGATAATCGTAAAAAAAGAAGATTTTCATTCCTTGACTGAAAAATATAAAATATTAAGCCTGCCTATCTTGAGGGGCGTAATTGGATTCTTTGAGACCATGAAAATAGGGATTAATACGCTGAATTATTCCGCAGACATTGCAATGTTAAAGGATGAAAAATCAGGATGCAAAAAAAGTAATCTAGGGTTTTATGGCATGATGTTATTTGCGTTTGCTCTAGCGTTGTTTATATTCTTATTCCTGCCAATATTTATAACAACAAGATTATTTAATATTGAAAGAACTACTTTGTATTTTAATGCTGCAGCAGGTGGCATTAGAATAATATTCTTCTTGATTTATGTATATGCAATATCCTTTATGAATGATGTAAAAAGGCTGTTTATGTACCATGGCGCGGAGCATAAAGTTGTTAACTGCTATGAGCATGGAGAAAAGATAACTTTAAAAAATGCAAAAAAATATACGACAATACATAAAAGATGCGGCACTAGTTTCTTGCTTGTTGTCTTTATAACTGCAATTATTGGATTTTCGTTTATCGACCTAGCTTTATTTTATTTTAATGGCAGCACGTCTATTTTAACAAGAACTATAAGCCATTTGCTGTTCCTGCCTGTTATTTTAGGAGTAGCTTATGAAATATTAAAATTATCTTCCAAGAAGAAAAACTTCATTACTGAGGCATTGGTTTATCCTGGGGCTTTAATACAAAAAATAACAACAGCAGAGCCGGATGATTATATGATTAAGGTTGCGATTGCTGCAATCCGCGAGATTGTCTGATTTGCATTTATTCTAACCCTTGCATTTCAGTTGGACTCAAGATCGCTAAAGAATGCTTACAGATAACCATAAACTAAAATAAACTATCTGCTGGAAAGCGTTCATTGTAACCCTCGATTGGATCTGGAAATATGAGCTTCTTTTTCATAGTTGTTTTTTATCATAGTCATCTTTTATTAGTGGTTGTTTTTTCATGTGAATATGTATAATTTAGAATATAGTTTTAAAGCTAGTAAAGTTTATAAGAGAATTTTAATTAAAAATTATATGGATGTAAAAGAGATAATAATCCTTTTGGTTGTTATAATTGCTGTTATTATTATACTGTATTCTTTATTCCACAAATCAGCAAAAAAATATTATAAGAAAGCAGAGATATGTCATAAAAAAGGGGCTTACTACCATGATATTGGAGAAGAAGACTTAGCCAAAGACTATTATACTGAATCTGAATTCTTCAGAAAAAAGGCAGAGGAGATGGAAAATGTGGTATAATGATCTTGGATTCATGGAAAATCCTTTTGACGACAATGCAAATAAAAAACTAGTCGGCTATGAGAATATTCTTGATGAAGTTATATACAACATAAAAGCAGGCAATATAATCTTTATAGAAGGTAAGAACGGCTTTGGCAAAACAGCCATATTAAAGAGAGCCATTGAAGAATTCAGGGGCTTTAGAAAAGTAGCTTATGTGGATTGCAGCAAAGTAAAAGACATAAATGTTGAAGATGTCCTTATGGGCAAATATAACTTCATAGAACGGCTATTCAAGAAAACACCAAGGGACATGATAGTTCTTGTAGATGATGTTAATGAGCTAGACAAGAAGAATACAGAAAGGCTAAAGTTTTATTACGACCAAAATTATATAAAATCAGTTATTTTCACAGGCGATAATTACAACAAGCTGAATTTTTCTGAATCATTAAAAGATAGGATTAAGAATGTTATAACACTGCCGGAATTAAAAGATTTTGAGGCTGTTGACATGTTAAATTCTAGGCTGGATGGAAAGAAGCTAATACAGGATGACATTGCAAAGGAAATATTTGAAAGAACAAACAATAACCCCAGGGAATTTCTAAGGATATGCGAGGAATTATGCAAGAGTATTGCTGAAACAAAAGAAGAAACTGTTACAATGGAGCACGTTAACAAGATACTGCCAACTAAAAAATCAGAAAGCTCAGCAAAGAAAAACATTGAAAAAGCAAAAAAGCCTGAGAAAGCTGCAAAGAAGAAAGATGAAAAATCAGAGGAACTAAGAATAGTTTATGAGCAGGAAGATGCAGCAGAGAGGTATTACTAAAATGGAACCCTGGTATAAAGAAATTGGATTTTTCAGCAATCCGTTCAGCATAAAGCCCCTAGCATTTCATGATGAGGTTATTGGCTATGACATAGATTTAGTGTTTAACAAGATTGAGAATGGTGAAGTTTTGTTTATAGAAGGAGATTATGGGAAGGGAAAAACAACAATATTAAAAAAAATAATAAGAAGGTTTGGTGGCAAAAGAGAATTAATTTATTACAGCTGCAATATAACAGACAATAATATTGATTTTGACAATCTTATTAAAGGAAGGCATGGCTTTTTCAGCAGTTTCTTCAGCGATGATGAAAATTTAATACTGCTTCTGGATGAGGTACAAGATTTAAGCGGAGAAGATTCTGAAAAGCTCATTGATTATTACAATAAAAATTTTAAGTCCATAGTCCTTGTTGCAAATAATTTTGACAGAGTCAAGCTTTCAAATGGATTGACAAAGCTGGTTGGGAGTAACATTATAAGGCTAGGAGAATTAACAGAGGGCGATGGCATTGCCATTATAAGAAAGAGAACAGGCAACATAAGGCTGTTATCTGATGACATAATAAAGATGATATTCAAAAAATCCAACAGAAATCCAAGAAAATTATTAAAGAACTGCGAAGATGTATGCAGATATTCTGTAAGCCAAGGATATAATGTTGCAAGGGAGGAGCATGTAAAAAAAGTTCTTGGTTGATATTTTTAATTAAAGTGTAGATAACAACAATATTTATAAACAAACACAATATTGCTTATTCTTTTTACTGAAGATGAAAGAACCAAAAAGAAAAGAATTGTTTGCAAAAGACAAAAAATTTTTAGAGATATTATCATTGGCTATTGAAAATACAGGTAATAATAAGATAAAAATGGAATTAGGTTCCATATACCAAAAATATGTTAATGATCTTAAAGGCAATGGCTATGATATCAGCAGGTATACTAATGATGATAATTCAGTGCAGAAAAAACAAGAAAGAATACAGGAGTGTGAGAAAATGACGGTGTTAACAGAAAAACAAAAAGCAACTTTAGATGTTATTTGTCTTGGCATAGATTATGCAATAAAAAAGGCAGATATATTTGAAGAAGTTCGCTTAGAATCATATTACTATCGCATTTTAAGTTCTGACAGAACATCAAGATGCAATATTGATGGCTATCAAGACCCTTATAAAAGGGTTGAAGAACTAAGACAAAAAGGAATTCAAAATAAACATAAAATCTAATAAAATTTATATTTTTTTATTTTTTAAATATCTTGTTTTTGCAGATTTCTATTAACTTATTTTCAGAAAGATGATCTCCAATGAACATTATTCCAACAGGCATTTTATCTTTAAAACCAGCATTAATTGTTATATGTGGCAGGCCAGCTAGATTAGGGCCCACTGTCAGAATATCCATCATGTAGTTTTGCAATGGCGTCAGGTTTTTTACTTCTGAGAATTTTGGGGCTATTATCGGCATTGTCGGGCTAACAAGAATGTCATATTTCTTGAAGGCTTTTTTATATTCATTTATCATTAAGGTTCTTGCTTTCATTGCCTTAAGATAATATTGGTCTCTAAATCCAGCCATCCTTGCAAATGTACCAAGAATAATCCTTCGCTTTGCTTCCTTGCCAAATGCATTATTCCTTACTTTTGAAAAGTATTCGTTGAAGTCTCCTTCTAATTTTTCTTCATAGCCATATCTAAGCCCTGAAAATTTTGCAAGATTTGTTGATGCTTCTGACATTGCTATAAGGTAATAAGCTGCTATGCCATATTCTGAAACTATTGGGAGGGAGATTTCTTCGTATGGGGTGCCGAGTTTTTCCACTGAATCAAGCATTATCTTTTTTATATCTTCATCAACATTCAAAGATTCTTTTATGATTCCTATTTTTTTAATGCTTTTGTCTTTCAGCTCCATGTTTAAAGATGTTGAATCCTTTTCATCATGCCCCTTGATTATATTAAGAACGATTTCAATATCTTCTATGTCTTTTGCCATAATGCCTATTTTGTCCAAGCTGTTTGCATAATCTATTAGGCCGTATCTTGACAATAACCCGTAAGTCGGGCATAAACCAATAACACCGCAGAAAGAAGCGGGATTTACAATAGAACCCCCTGTTGATTCTGCAATTGAAACATGATGATATTTTGTTATTGCTGTGTAGCCAGCTGAACCCCCTGAAGAACCACCTGTAACCCTATCCTTATCAAGAGGATTTTTTGGTATTTTTTTATCTAAACCTATATTTATGCTAAAACCACCAAAACCAAATTCATCCTGGCTTGTTTTTCCAATTATTATTGCGCCTTCTTTTTCTAGCTTTTCAATGACTGTTGCATTGAACAAAGGCTTATATCCTTCAAGTATCTTTGAGCCTGCTGTTGAATCTATTCCCTTGACGCAGATATTGTCCTTGATAGACATTGGAAGCCCTGCTAGCTTTCCTGTTGATTTTTTCTTTATTTCTTCTGCTTTTGCAAATGCCTCTTTCTCGCAGATTGTATTGAAGTAATTGTAATCTTTGTTTATTTTTTTTGCCTCATCAAGAATTGATTTTGTATTTTTTTCTATGTCAATTTTTCCTGACTTTACATCCTTTACAAATTGTGATATGCTCATATTGCCCTTGGTCCCTTAAAGTAATTGTCTTTTTTATGCCTTGTATTTGACAATGCCTCTTCCTGGCTTAATGATCTTTTTGCAACATCTTCCCGCATGACATTCTTTAGCTCTATTGGATGAAAGCTCGGTTTTACATTGTCAGTTTTTAGTTTGTTTAGCTTTGAAAAATGCTCTAGAATTTCCTTAAGCTCAGGTATGAAATTGCTTATTTCTTCATCTGTCAACTTCAACCTTGCATTTGCTACTACCTTTTTTATAAACTCTTTGCTGACTTCCATTATTTCCTCTTTACTTCTTGGCTATATCAACTTTTATATGCAGTTCTTTAAGTTGTTTGCTGTTGATTTCTATAGGCGAACCATCCATAGGGCATTCTGCATTCTTGTTTTTCGGAAACGCTATTACTTCTCTTATGTCTTCCAAGCCAAGCATCATTGCAGTTAGCCTGTCAAGCCCCATTCCAAAGCCTGCGTGCGGCGGTCCGCCATACTTGTAAGCATTCAGCAAGAATCCAAATTTCTCCTCAGCTTCTTTTTCAGTTATTCCTATAACATCAAATACTGTTCTTTGTATTTCTGGCTTGTGTATTCTTACGCTTCCTGAGCACACCTCAACACCATTTAATACAAGGTCATATTGGGTGCAATAAACGCTTCCAGGATCTTTGTCAATCTTAGGAATGTCTTTTTCTATCGGCATGCAAAAAGGATGATGTGCTACATCCCATTTGTTCTCGTCTTCATTCCATTCAAACAATGGAAAATCAACTATCCAGCAGAATTTAAACTCCTTTTCATTATAAAGCTTTAGCCTCTTGCCCATTTCTTTTCTTATGGCTCCAAGCGCATCATGAACTATCTTTGCCTTGTCAGCAACAAAAACAACAGTTTGGTTTTCCTTTATATCTGTTTTTTTTATTAGTCCCTTCTGAACATCTTCATTAAAATACTTTATAATGGATGATTCTAGCCTCCCATTTTGCAGTTTTGCCCACGCCATGCCTTTTGCCTTATAAATTTTTGAAAACTCAATAAGCTCTTCAAGCTCTTTTCTTGTTAAATTTGAAGGTATAATCATACACTTTACAATGCCTTTTTGGCCAATAGCATCTTTAAAAACAGAGAACTCTGATTTCTTTGCTATGTCGCTTACATCAATCAATTCCATGTTGAATCTTAAGTCTGGTTTGTCAGAGCCATATTTTTCTATGGCTTCTTTATGTGGCAATCTTTGAAAAGGCGTCTTTAAATCTATGTTTAATGCTTTTTTGAATATCTCTTTTAGCATGCCTTCTCCTATTGCATATACATCTTCTTGAGTGGCAAAGCTCATTTCTATGTCTATCTGTGTATGCTCTGGCTGCCTGTCTGCCCTTAAATCTTCATCTCTTAAACACCTTGCAAGCTGAAAATACCTGTCAAATCCAGATACCATCAATATCTGCTTGTATAATTGTGGGCTTTGAGGCAGAGCATAAAACTTCCCCATATTGGTTCTGCTTGGCACAACATAATCTCTAGCCCCTTCTGGAGTGGGCTTTACCAATATTGGTGTTTCTATTTCCAAAAATCCATTGTTGCTTAAAAATGCTCTGGCTGCCTGTGCAACATTATGCCTAAAAGCCAAATTATTTTGCATTGAAGGCTTTCTTAAATCAAGATATTTGAATTTCATCCTCAATTCTTCATTTGCAACTGTCCTGTCATCGATTTCAAAAGGAGGTATTTCAGATTTATTCAATATTTCCAGCGAGTCAGCAAAAACTTCTATCTCGCCTGTTTTTATCTTTGGATTTTCCATACCCTTTTTTCTTTTTTTAACAATTCCAGAAATTGAGATGCAGAATTCCCTTCCCAAATGCTCTGCTTGCTTGAAATCTTTAAAATCTGGATTAAAAACAATCTGTGTTAAACCATACCTGTCCCTTAAATCAATGAAAATAACCCCGCCATGGTCCCTTCTTGAAGCAACCCAACCAGATAATTTTATTTTTTTGTTTTCATCTTTTGCTGTAAGCTCACCGCAAGTGTTAGTTCTTAATTTCGTTGCTAAATGCTTGTTTTCCATAATAATGCGGTTTAAAAAAGGTATATAAACCTTGTTGTTCCTTTCTTGATAATGGTCTTTAAAATTGTATCAGAACAAGGAAAAGCAAGGCTAGGAAAGCTAAAAACAGCCCATGGTATTATAGAAACGCCCTTTTTCATGCCTGTTGCCACTAAGGCTGCCATGAAACATCTAAGCAAGGATGATCTTGACAATACAAATGCAATCATAACAAATACATTGCTGATTTCATTGAAGCCAGGTTTAGAAATCATAAGTCATTTCAATGGCCTTCATAACTTCATGAGCTGGGACAAAGTCATTTTTACAGATTCTGGTGGTTTTCAGGTGTTGAGCGAGTTTTTTTATGACAAGATTTCTGAAAGTGGATTTTATTTCAAATCACCATATGATGGGAAAGTTCATCTGCTAACGCCAGAAAGAGCAATAGAAATACAAAATGCACTTGGCTCTGATGTTGCAATGGCACTTGACGATGTTCCCCATCATAATAGTTCCAGAAGCATTTCAAATTGTGTAAAAAGAACTCATGAATGGGCAGCAAGATGCAAAGAAGCTCATAAAAACGAGAATCAATTATTGTTCGGAATAACACAAGGCTCTATTGACAAAAAATTAAGGGTTAAAAGTGCAAAATTCATCAATAGCCTGGACTTTGATGGCATTGCTTTAGGTGGCCTAGGAATTAGAGAAGAAAAAAAAGCAATGTATAATATGATAGATTTCTCATTGCCTTATTTGAATAAAGAAAAGCCAAGGTATTTGATGGGAATTGGCTCTCCAAAAGAAATCATAAATGCAGTAGACCATGGCATTGACATATTTGACAGCTGCTTTCCTACAAGAACAGCAAGGCACGGCGGCTTATTTACAAAAAATGGAAGAATAGACATATTAAGAGGAATTTATGCAAAGGATAAGAGTCCAATTGAAAAAGATTGCACCTGCTATTTCTGCAAAAACTTTAGCAAGGCATACTTAAGGCATTTATTGAAATCAGAAGTTCCTCTTGCTTTCAGGTATGTTTCAATACATAATGTTCATTTCATACAAGAGATGATGAAAGAAATAAGAAAATCAATAAAGAAGAATTATTTTGATGATGTTAAGAAAGAGTATAAATAACTAGTGTCTCTTTGTCTTGATCTCATAAACAAGGTCTTCAAGTTTCTTGAGATTATATTTTATAGAATCTGCTTTTTTTCTTAAATCGCCGTTTCTCAAGTCGAAATCCAAGAAAGCCCTGTAGATTTCTGAGACTAGCTCTTTAATGGCTATTGTATTTCCAAAGTTTCTTTTTATTGCATCATCAACTGCTTTTCTTACAAGTTCGCCGGTTAAATCGCAAATGCCAAGAAGATATGTTTCTGTATCAATATTTAGCTCTTTTTTTGTTGGTATTTTCCTATCTTTTATGAAATGATAATAGCACAATGCTTCAACATATTCCTGCTTGGCAACACTAGAAAGAGACATGTCATAATTATTTTTTGAAAGTGCTTTTACCTTGTTTTTTATTTTTTTAACATAGTCTGCTGCTTCTTTTATGCTATTTCTGTGCAAGGCGTATATAATTAATTTTGAAAACCTTATTATCTCCCTTGATTTTTGAATTTCTGCTTCTCTCTCTGTTTCAAATTTTGCAAGTTCTTTCTTTATTTTCTTAAATTCTTGCTTGTTTAACATGATTTAATATATAATAGGTATGGTTTAAAAAGGTTTTGTGGTCATGTGGTCAGAGGATTTGTCTAATAAAGTAGCTCTTGACCGAAAAGTCATGATTCTGTCCGAAAAGCAATCAAGGTGTCAGATAATTAAGACTTTTCGGGCACTATTCGGACAAAGTCTATACTTTAAATATGCATAAATTTAAAACTAAATTTTTATAAAGAAATAATATCAATAAAAAGGCATTAATGGAGGTAAAAATGGCAAATGCAGCAGTAGGTTTATTTAAAATTATACTTGGAGCGGTGTTTATCATTTTAGGATTGCTAGGCATATTGAAATGGTGGCCGCAACTGTTGGATATTATTAAAGGGTCTGTAGGCATAATTGTTGGCTTAATTGGCTTATTGTTAGTTATGCTTAGCTTTTCAGATCTGAGAGATTAATTGTAACCACTTATAGATAATAACAAAGCGAAAGATTTATATAGTATTACTTTCATATAGTTCTCTATGAAAAAGGGCATTATATCTGCAGCTGTTTTAGGCAGTTTTTTATTTGGCCAATACATAAAGGACCTTGAATACAAGAATATGGCTAAAATACCTGAAAATGCAGCTCAAATAATAATTAAGCACATTAAACACAAAGAGCCTTCTATAGACGACATAATATCTGAAGAGGTTAGAAGGCATAACAGACAATATGGTGCTTATCCTGTTTCTAAAAAACTGATAAAAGATGTAATAAGAGCAGAATCTAATTACGAAGTTTGTGCAACCTCACCAAAAGGCGCTAAAGGATTAATGCAATTAATGCCTGGAACATCAGAAGAACTTGGTGTTAAAGACATATATGATCCTAGAGAAAACATAAAAGGTGGAATACAATACCTTGGAAAGCAACTTAAAAGATTCAATGGCAATCTTGAGCTTGCATTGGCGGCTTACAATGCAGGGCCAGAAAGGGTTCTTGAAGCTGATAATAAAGTTCCAAACATACCAGAAACAAAAGATTATGTTAAAAAAATTCTTGGCAGCAGCCCTTGGAGAATGGCTGGAGTTGGCAGCAATGATGGAAAAATTGTTGAAACAAAACCAGAGACAATGGAAGAGGGTGTGGCAATGGCTGCAAACAATTATGCTGAAAAAAGAAACAGTGTGGGTAAAGAATATGTATCGTATAAGGTAAAGAAAGGTGAAAATGGATTCAGAATACTTCTAAAACATGGTGTTTGGAATGAGCAAAATTATGATAAATTCGCAAAACTTAATCCAAATATAAACATAGATAAAATTAAAACAGGCATGGTTCTGAGAATACCAAGAAAAGGATAAGCTTTTTATTTCTTAATATCTTATTAATATCATGAAAATAGAAAAAGACAGCAAGTACTATGAAGCACTTAATAAAATAAGGGGGGATTTGCTAAAGAACATAAGCTTGAATTTTACAGGCTCTAGCCCTCCTGAAATATTTGTCGGGGAGTTTAATTATCCCAATGTTTTTACTGGCATTTTATCTCCTGCAAAGCATGATGAATATTCCTACAGATTAAGCGATCCAGAAGAATGGTTTAAAGCAAGGCTTAATGAAAGAGATATATTGCTGAATAGGGCTTCTATGGTGTACTCAAGATTTGTAAGCAATATAAAATATGGAAATAAGCTTACTAATGTCATGCAGGAAGTAAGCATGGCCAAGAAACCTGTTGATGTTAATTTTGAGCTTAAGAAAAAGCCAGGCCTATCTTTCAAGCTGGATAATTTTCACAAGCCCATATTCAATCCTGCGCCATTAAAAAAGGCTGTTTTGGAAGAAAATCCAAAAGTTGAAAAAAGAGTAGAATATATTGTTGGCGACAACGACATGAAAGCAAATGATGCAATACTAGACCTTTACCAGCATAATTTTACTGCATCAAACATCAACAAGCTACTTTCTGCTGGCTTACTAGGTATAAACATACAGAGAAAGCTAGTTCCGACAAAATGGTCCATAACTGCTGTTGATGACCTGATATCGAAGAGCTTAATAGAAAAAATAAAGCATTACAATGCAATAAATGAATACCTTGTTTTTTATGATGAATACCTTGGAAATCATTATGAAATTTTGTTGATGCCGAGGCATTTTAGCTTCGAGGTTATAGAAGCAAAATACAACAGCAACTCCAACATGATACAATTCTGGCAGGATTATGAAAGCCATAACAAAAGAAAAACCTATGCTGCATCTGTTACTGGAGCGTATTATTCGAACCGTCTTGGCATCTGCGAGCATCTAGACAAAATAAAAAGGCAGGCTTCTATCTTAGTCTTAAGAGAAGTAAAAGATTATGAAATACCATGCGGAGTCGGCATTTTAAGAGAAGTAACAAGAAATGCAATGAGAAAACAGCCATTGAAATTCAATGACTTCAAATCAGCTGCTGAAAACATTAAAAGCAGGCTGAAAATACCAGCAAATATGTTTTTTGATAAAAGCATTTTATTGAAAGAAATCAGAGAGCAAAAAACATTAAGCAATTTTTAAAAGAAAGCTATTTAAATGTTTGTGCCATATCAAATCCTATGAAAATGAAAAAGTTTGATGACAGCTGGAAAGAGGAATTAAATGACTTTCTATTCGAAATTGATTATGGTGAGGATGAATACCCTAAAGAGTACGAAGGGAAGAAGAAAGGACCATATATAGCTTCTTAAGATGATTATTTCTTTAATTGAATTTTTTAGGCTGGTTGTTGTTACATTTGCATTAGGCTATATATTTTCAAGCAGCATTAAACTGCCGAAAGACATAGAAGATTTTTACAAAGGATTTGACTGGGGCAATATTAAGATAGCTGTAGCTATAGCTGCGCCTGCTGTATTGCTGCATGAATTAGGGCATAAGTTTACTGCACTAGCTTTTGGGATTAATGCGGAGTTTTTTGCAAGTTATCTTGGATTAGGCATAGGTGTATTGCTAAGGCTGATTAACTCGCCTTTATTGCTGTTCGTGCCAGGATATGTAAATATAGCAAATGCAACTTCAGTTCAATCAATGATAATAGCTTTTATGGGGCCTTTCATGAACCTTCTGCTGTGGATAGGCGCCTTTTTATTGCTAAAATACAGGCATTATAACGCAAAGGCATCAATAATTTTGTATGCAACAAAAAGAATTAACATGATATTGTTTATTTTCAATATGCTGCCAATACCTCCATTTGATGGATTTAAGGTTTTATCTGGACTTTTTGGCTCTTTTGGATTTTGAGAATTTTGAAACTGGTTTTTGCTTTTGCTTTTTTTTAGGGGGCTTTATTATAGGAATTACTTTTGGCTTTTGAATTAACTCCTGCTCTAGGATCTCAATTTCTTTTTTAATTCTGTCAAAATCATGAACTATTTTTTCTTCCTTTAGAAGTTTGCCACATTCAGGGCATTTGAAATCAACATCTAATGACCCATTAATATCAAATTTTACAAAATCTATTTTGCACACATAAAATGTTTCTTCTTTTGGGTCGTTAAGCCTTGATTTTAATGCCTCTAGTTTTTTTCTTTTTAAATGTGTATAGAGATTTTTTGCTTGCTTGTCATTAAATGTCCAATAATAAATGTACCAGCCCTTTTTCTTGTCTTTTTTCCTGGTAAAGCCAACAAGGCCGTATTCATTCATCCTGTAAAGCATGTTTCTTACCTGGTTGACATTAATCTTCATTTTTTCTGCTATCTTGAATTCAGAAACATTTTTTCTATTTTTAATAAGTTTTAGAACCTGCAATGTGTCTTTGCCCACTACGTCTGCAACAAGGTCTTCTATATCCTTTGGTGTTATTTTCATTTTATATATGCCATAAATTTTTGTAGAAAATTGAACAGCCGAAACTGGTTTAAATAGTTTTTTATATCTTTAAATTTTAACTATTGAGTAATGATACAAAATATTTAATAAGACGCCATCGATGTTTATACATATGGGTTTATTTTCAAAGAAAAAAGAAGAGCAGAAGGACATTAGAAAAGAACCTGGCTTTCCGCAATATCATGAAGAGTTTCCAAAATATGAAAGCGTGATTTCTTCAGATGACATTAGTGCCATTAAATATGCTATAAAACAAGAAGAAAGACCGCCAATGCCCTTAAGAAAGCCTACATTTGCAGCAATGCATATAAAAGAAGAGCCGAGCATTAAACTGCCTGATGAAATTAGAATGCCCTACATGGAAGAGCCATTAATACAGCCTTCAATGTCAACTGACGTCTACAAGCAAGAAAAAACATTGTTCATAAAAATAGACAAATACAAAGAAGCCATTGAAAAAATTGAAAAAATAAAATACCAATTGGAAGATATAAGCAAGGTCATAAGCAAGATAAATGAGCTAAAATCAGAGGAAGATTCTGAGATAAACAAATGCAATGGTGAAATAGACAATATCAGAGAAAGCATCAATAACATAGACAAGATGCTATTTGGAAGATAAATTAGCATGAACGAGCACTTGCATATCGGCATTGAACATCCAAGTTCTCATAGAAAAGAAATGCTGAATATAAATGTTGATTTGATAAATGTGCTAAAAAGAATTGAGAATATAAAAAGAATAAGAAATAAAAAAACTGTACAAGTCAATAAGCTCAGAATTTCAACAAAGAGATTAAGCACCGAGATGAAAGAACTTATGAATTTTATGCCAAGCAGCCAAGAGCCAAGCTTTATGAAAAAAGAAACTTCCAGGAAAGATAGGAAGATAATAGCGAGAAAACATAATAAAGATTATGCTAATGATGCTAACATGGATAAATTAGAGAGAGAACTGCAGCTTTTAAAAGAAAAGATTAATAATTTATAGCAAATTTATTATTCTAACAAATCAATTACAACTATAAAAACATTCCACCAAAAAAATTTCTGCTGTACTCCAACAAATTACCATAAAGTTTAAATAAGTTCCTAATTCTCATTTTGCCATGACAAAAACTAGGCAGGAATTGATAAAAAAGTACCTGGATTTTTTTAAAAGCAAAAATCACGAAGTACTTGGATCTGCGTCTTTAATCCCTGAAAATGATCCTTCTATATTATTTACAACAGCCGGGATGCATCCTTTAGTGCCTTATTTAATTGGCCAGAAACATCCTCTTGGAAAAAGAGTGGTTAGTGTACAAAAATGCATAAGGACTTCTGATATAGATGAGGTTGGAGATGCTTTTCACCATACTTTTTTTGAGATGCTTGGAAACTGGTCATTTGGAGACTATTTCAAGAAAGATGCAATTGAATGGAGCTTTGAATTCCTAACAAGGGATTTAGGAATACCAGTTGAAAAATTAGGAATATCTGTTTTTGCTGGTGATAAAGATGCTCCTAAAGACGAGGAATCAGCAGAAATCTGGAAAAAGCTTGGAATAAAAAAAGAACGAATTACTTATCTGCCTAAGAAAAACAACTGGTGGGGGCCAGCTGGAGAAACAGGGCCTTGCGGGCCAGATACAGAGATGTTTTACTATATTGGAAATGATAGACCATCTAAGGAAAGCAACCCTGGAAATGATGAAGAAAACTGGTGCGAAATCTGGAATGATGTTTTTATGCAGTACAACAAAACAAAAGAAGGCAAATATAAAGAGCTAAAAAACAAGAATGTTGACACTGGAATGGGTGTTGAAAGAACATTGGCTGTTATAAATGGGTTAAAGGACAATTATGAAACAACAATATTCAATCCTGTAATAAAAAAGATAGAAGAAATTTCAAAAAAGAATTACAATGATGAAAAAACAAAAAGATCTATAAGAATAATAGCAGATCATATAAGGTCTGCAACATTCATATTGGGTGATGAAAAGCAGATTCCTCCATCAAACATAGACCAGGGTTATGTTATTAGAAGATTAATAAGAAAAGCCATAAGGCATGGGAAATTAATTGGCATTGAAAATGATTTTACTGCTAAAATAGCCAATGTTGTAATTGAACTTTACAAAGAAGATTATGATGAATTAGAGAATAACAAAAAATTCATTCTTGATGAAATGCAAAAGGAAGAGGAGAGGTTCAGGGAGACCCTAGAGCGAGGATTAAAAGAATTTGATAAAATAGCAAAGGCTGATGAAAAAATAATAAATGCAAAGGATGCTTTCATATTATACCAGAGTTTTGGATTCCCATTAGAAATGACAATAGAACTTGCAAAAGAGAAAGGCCTTGAAGTTGATGCTCAAGGTTTTAACAAGGAATATGAACTGCACCAGGATGTTTCAAGGATTGGCTCTGAAAAGAAGTTCAAAGGCGGCTTGGGAGAGATATCTTATGTCACAACAAGGCTACATACAGCAACTCATTTGCTAAACCAGGCATTGAGAAATGTTATTGATCCAAGCATAAAACAAAAGGGCAGCAACATAACTCCTGAGAGGTTAAGGTTTGATTTCAATTATGATAAAAAATTAACTGACAAGCAGCTTAAAGATGTTGAAGATGAGGTCAATAAGGTAATAAATCTTGGATTGAATATTGAAAGAAAAGAAATCAATTTGGATGAAGCAAAAAGGCTTGGAGCACAGGCCCTATTTGTTGATAAATATGCTAAGAAAGTTTCTGTTTATATTGTTGGAGATTACTCAAAAGAGGTATGTGCTGGACCCCATGTCAATAATACAATAGAGATTGGAAAATTCAAGATATTAAAAGAGGAGGCTGTTGCAGCAGGCATTAGAAGAATAAAGGCGATTGTTGAATAGGTAAAAAATGATTAATAGATGTCTTTAATGTCAAGTCCTTTAATTCTGCTCATATTGCCAAAACATATATTTTTAAGCTATTTTCTATCAGCAAGGTAATTATAAAACAATGCAAACAACCAACCAAAGATTAACGATGAGATAATGATTTCTACAAGCCCTATTAATACACTGCCAAAAGAGATATTATCAATGGCTATCTTTGCTAAGTCTATTCCATGAAACATGTTTTGGAATAATGTAAGTGCTGCTTCTGGGAACAAAGCAAAAATAACCGCACATAATATATAAATTATTGATAAAACAGATGCTAATGAAAATGCAAAAACATTGGGGTTTAATTCATTGTTCATTGTATGTTGAATGCATGATCATTGCAGTTGGTTAATAATATTGTATATTCAGAATCCCTTAATATCTCGATTTGTGTTCTATATTTATCGCATAGACTTTTGCCTTTACCAATGTCTTTTTGCTCTACTATAAGTTTATAAGTGCCTGGAACTATATTCGAGAATTCAGAATAACCATTTTTATTTGTTTTGTCGCTGTACATGCAGTTTTTATTCGGCGGCTGCAGTGTTATCCTAGCTTTAGAGAGAGGACCATCGTTTGAATCCTCTGATTTGCTGCCATAAACATAAAACTTAATCAATGTTGAACCGCCAGAACATGGGGGAGTTACAACATTGCCTGTTAGATTTATTATCTTAAATGTCAGCAGGCCTATGAAAATAAAAGAAATAGAAATAAGCAATAGCATACTTATTCCTTTTTGCTGCTTCTTTTTTGCTTTTGTACTTTTAGCCATTATACATAAAATAATCTCTTACAGTTCTGCAGCCTAAAGTTCCATAGCCCGCTTGATGTTATTATTATATCTTCTGAGTGGGGGCTACATTTGCCTATTTTTGATATTGATATTCTGTATTTACCTGGCTCTAATCTTATGTTAGCATCACCATTTTCATTGGTTGTTGCTGTGTAAGTACATGCCCTGTCATTAGGGGTCAATCTTACTGTTGCACTGTTAATTCCAGCTATATAGCCCTCTTTATTGCCGTCAACATGCACACTAAAAACAGTTGTGCCAAGACCACATGATATAGCTTTGCCAGTTAAAGATGGATTTAACAAAAGTGTTAGAACGACTAAAACAATAGCTATTGCAACAATGCCTATTACCATTGTTTTTTTATTGATTGTAGTTTTTTTTATCTTTTTAGCCAATATGAACACCTCCTTTACTGCATTATAAGATTTGTGCAGTCTATTTAAATAATCGTTGTCTTTTTTAAGTGGTTATCTATATTTTGAGAGGCAATTAATATAAGCATTATTCTCTTTCCAATTGCATTTATCACTTATACAGGAACAAGTTGTTAATTTTAAGCAAGAATATTCCTCTTTAAAGTCACATGTTGTTATGGCCTTTTCGATGGAGCCTTTTTTCCCGCATAATTGGCTTGAACACCCACCAGTAGAGCATTCTGAATCTGAGCTGCATTCCTTTTCTTCAGGATAATGATTTAGGCAAGGGTCTGCAAAGAATACAAGCTCTGAGCATTTATTGCTTATGCATTCAAATTTATTATACCCATAGCCATCAGGGCATTTTCCCTTAGGGCAGTCAGAAGCAAGATTGCATTGGCTTTTTTGCGGCACTGTGCAAGAAGCTGCAAGCAAAGACAATATTAACAAGATTGGAAGCAATGCATATTTCATTTTCTGCTTCTGATGTAATTAATGATGGAATATAAAATTATCGCAAATATAGCACCTACCAAAAACCAGAATGCATAGTTTGGCGCTGTAGCTATTTGCTGCATTGCCTGCATTGGTGCTGCTTCTAGTTCCATTGATTTTGCTGTATCCATTAATGTGAACTGCTCGATTTCCTGCTGCCTTTGAGCCAAGAAGTAAATTATGCCAGAGGCTATCAAGGATACACCAATAGCTGGTAAAATATTCTTTATTTCAATTCCCCTTGGAGCTATTATAATCAGCTTTCTTGAGAGCTTGTAAATGTTTATCTTGTTGCCCTTTTCACTATACAAAAAGTCTTTTATCTCAACCAGATTGTTTTTCAGCAGGTTTTGAACGTTATAATGAACTGTGCTTAATGGAAGGTTTAGCTCTTTTGCCAAGTCTGTCTCTGACATGTCTTTCTCAGCAAGGTAATCAAGTATTTTTCTGGAAGTGTCATTGCTTAATACATTGGCAAGCTGCTTTGACTTTTCTTCTTCTAGCGATACCAGGAGATATTTTTCATTCATAAGCTTAAGATAATTTGATGATTTATAAAGATTGTTTAAGCTTCTAATTAGATTGAAGCTAAGCAAATACCATAGTTTTCAAACAAGAAAATTGAGCGGAAAAGGCACTTTACCTTGCTAAAAAAATTAGAGATGTATATTGACACAACATTTTGCTCTTCTTCTTTTTGTTTTTCTTGCTCTAATTGTTTTTCTGTTAGATTTATTAATATTTCATTGCAATCAGCTTGGCAACTCTCAGCTGTTTCTCCTGCTTCGCATATTGCATTTCCACAAACTGATTCCTCAACTATAGATGGGGGACAAACACCACAATCCTCTGGGCAGTCAGAGCATGATTCTGGAGAATCGCATTTGTTGTTGCCGCATGATTCTATTTTAATATCTACACAATCAACATAACAAGTATCAAGGGTCTCGCCAAACTCACAGATGCCATTGCCGCATGCTGGAGGGATATAATTGCAGTTATCATCACAATTGTAAGTTCCTGCTTGTTTTCCATGACATTCCCAGTCACCAGTGCAATCTTCTATGCCTGTTCTCCTGCATATCTTGTCTGGCTTGTCTTCTACTTTACAGCTTGATGAGCATTTGTCTAAAACAGCTGTAATTCCTACCTTGCTGCAATATGGCAATGTTATTCTTGGCTGCTTTCCATTGCATGCTATATCGGCACCGCATGCCATAATGCACAATCCTAATTCATCAGTGCCATCTGGATTGCAAGATCCTGTTTGAGATACACAATCTTCAGGGCATGAAATTTCATTTTCATTTGCATCACATATTGAGTTTCCACATAATGTTGTTATTACGCATTGCCCATTGCTGCATGTCTGGCCTGTTAGGCATGTTGTAATTGAACTCCATTCTAAGCATGAATCTGCATCAGAATTTCCGCAAGTCTGGTAACCATTACCGAAGCATTGCTTCGTTCCAGAAGGAGAGCATTCATTTGAGCAAGTTACTTGGCAATCTTGAGGGCAGCTTTGAGTTGTTTCGCCTGGATCACAGATATTGTTGCCGCAAATAACTGGTGATTCTACTGTTATAGCAATATTGGGTGTTCTGGCCCCAAACCATTGCACACCTTCCCTTAACATTTGCCATTGAAAGTTATAAATTCCAGGCGTAGATGGCGCTATTACATTAAATGTAAATAATTTATGGGCCCCCATATTTATGGTATCCTGCTGGTCAAATAAGATTCTTCCAATGCCCCAGATTGCATTATCAGGTGAATTTTGTGACCCTAGTCTATAATTGTCTGCTCTAGTCCACATAGATGTGCCATTATTCTGCATAATGATTTCAACTTTATATCTTTCACCAGCAGCCATATTGGTTGGAACATTCTGGTAAATAAAATGGGCATCATTTTGCCTTGTACTTAAAGTAGGCTCACATAAATTATTGTTGAATGTGCTATTTGTTCCTGGATTGTACATACACTCCTGATTATAAATAAAATTATTATTCGAAAACGTATTAAAATTAGGAGATAGTATTAATCCATATCTTGCATTATAGTTGCATTTGTTGTCCTGAAATAAATTATTTCTTGCCCATCCAAAAGGCTCGCCACCTAACCAAATACCTGTCTGACCATAATTACAGACATTGTTAATAATTCTGTTTCCTGAAGCGCTAACGAATATATTACCACCGCCACTATGCAATGATGTGCTGTCTCTAATTTCATTATTATATGCATGTGGCCCGAAAATACCAAGACCATCCCATTGGGAATTTATAGCTATGCAATTTATAATTTTGCTGTTATTTGTATTATCAAGATAAACTCCATCAAAACCAGGGGCTGGAATCTCAGTATAGCAATTAGTTATCATGCAATTATTTGAGAAATAAATATGAATTCCCCTGCCTCCATATCCTGCTCTTCTAACAGTAACATCATCAATCAAACAACCATCTAACCTGATTGAGAAAACTCCTGTATGAGGTATGTCAATGATATTAATTCGCCTGATTGTTATGTTTCTTGAATCCCACATACTAATGCCAACTTGCCTGCCCCATTGTTCGAATGTGGGATTATTGGCCATATTTCCGTCAATTTTTAGATCAGAAATTAGAATATTCTCTTTGTTTTTAATGCTGAATATGCCTCTTAATGGTACAGGGTCAACATTATTGCCTAACTTGACAACTGTATTGTCGCCTGAACCGATAACAGCCATATTTTTGGCCAGATTAATTGACTTATCGATGGTGTAAATGCCTTCCTTTATCAAGACTTTTCCACCGTTTGGCAGGGCATCAACGGCTGATTGTATATCTTTAAAATTACCTGTACCATCTGCTGCAACAATTACAGTATTATCATTATCTGCTGCAGCAATATAAGGTACATAGATTAATATCAATAAAACCAATGCAACTAAGAGCAATAAAATTATAGATCTTGCCATACATAAATTAATCAAGCAAACACTTTATTAATATTTCTATACAGTCTAATTTATAACAATTGCAGGCTTTCCTGGCATTGCATTTTTTGCCTTTTCGTGCTTTGAAGTTTCTGCCTTTCCTATTTCAACAGTTAATTTAAATTCCTTGCTTAGCATTTCTTTTGCTTCATACAATGCCTTGAATTCCATTTCTTGGTCTAATATTAATTCCGGCACCATGGATGGATTTTTTATAGCATTCTGTATTAATTTTGGAATATCTTCTTTATGCTCTTTGTCCATTAATTTGCTTATTAACTCCTTCACATCCCGTGTTTTCTCCAGTTCTTGTTTTAATTTTTTAAAGAATGTATATTTCCATTTGCCTGAAACTATTACTGTTATTTTTGATGGTGTTGTTTTAATTAATTTTAATATGGCATTAATGTCCGACGTTGTTGCATCTGTCATGATTTCTAATGCATCTAATTTTTCATTTATCTTTTTTTGGTTGTATTTTGGCCACTTCGCTCTTGAAACAAAGCTTTTATTTCCAAGAATATGCCAGACTTCCTCACAAACATGAGGAATAAAAGGAGATAATAATACAATCAATGTGTTTAAAGAATTTCTAAATTCATTGTCGCTGAAACTTTCTTTGTTTTTGTTTATAAAATTTACAAATTCCATAATGTGAGTTATTGCTACATTAAATTCAAAATGTTCTATGTTGTTTGTTGCATCTCTTATTAGTTTATTTGTCTTGTGCACTAAAACTTCATCCCTCATTAAATTTGCAGCACCCTTTTGCTCTGTTAAAGAATAAAACTTGTTTATGAATCTAAATGAACCAACTATCCCTTGATCAGACCATTCAAGTTCTTTTTCCGGACTAGCAGCAAACAAAATAAATAATCTTGCTGTATCCGCCCCGTACTTGTTTATGATTTCCATTGGATCAACAATATTGCCTAATGACTTTGACATTTTTGCACCATCTTTCGTTACCATGCCTTGTGTTAGCAAGCTGGTAAATGGCTCATCTATATTTGTCAAGCCCATATCCCTTAAAGCCTTTGTAAAAAATCTTGAATACAATAAATGCAATATAGCATGTTCTATGCCTCCAATATACTGATTTACCGGCATCCAGTAATTTGCTTCCTCTCCAAACGGCATTTTTTTATTTTTATTGTCGCAGTATCTAAAGAAATACCATGAAGAATCAACAAATGTATCCATAGTGTCAGTTTCTCTCCTTGCTTTTGCCTTGCATTTAGGGCATTTTGTTTTCATAAAACTCTCGCATTTTCCCAATGGATTTCCTTCGCCAGTAAATTCAACATCCTTAGGCAATTCAACCGGCAAATTCTTGTAATCAACAGGCACTATGCCGCATTTTTCGCAATATACTATCGGAATTGGTGTTCCCCAGTATCTCTGCCTTGAAATTAACCAGTCTCTCAGCTTGTATTGAACTGCTCTCTTTCCAAAATCTTTCTGTTCCAGAAAATCATTTATTTTTTCAACAGCTTCTTTATTGTTAATGCCATTAAACTGTTTTGAATTAATTAATATTCCATCATCAACATAAGCAGCCTCCATTTCATTGGCTTTAAGCTCTTTTTCCTTTGGTGTTATAACAACTTTTATAGGTAGGTCATATTTCTTTGCAAATTCAAAATCTCTTTGGTCATGTGCGGGAACAGCCATTATAGCTCCAGTTCCATAATCCAGCAATACAAAATTAGCTATGAATATTGGAATTTCCTCATTAGTTAATGGATTTATAGCATGCTTTCCTATAAAGACCCCTTCTTTTTCTTTATCTTCAGCAGTTCTTGTAAATTTTTCTTCAATCACAACTTTATTGATGAATTTCTTAGCTTCTTCTTCATATGGTGTATTTTCTGTCATTTCAATGACCATTGGATGCTCTGGCGCAAATGCCATGAAGCTAACACCATACAATGTATCCGGCCTTGTTGTAAATATTGGAATTGTTTTATCTGTTCCTTTTAGCTTAAAATTTACCAATGTTCCATGGCTTTTTCCAATCCAGTTTTTTTGCATTACTTTAACCCTTTCGGGCCAGTTTTTTAATTTCTCCAAGCCATCAAGCAGCTCTTCTGCATAATTTGTTATCTTGAAAAACCACTGTTCAAGGTCTTTTATTTCAACATAATTGTGGCATCTCCAACATTTTCCAGATTCAACTTGCTCATTGGCTAAAACAGTCTTGCAGCTGTTGCAGAAATTAACAGGGGATTCTTTTCTATAAGCAAGGCCTTTTTCGTATAGTTTAAGGAAAAAATATTGGTTCCATTTGTAATATTCTTTTTTATGCGTTGCTATTTCTCTTGACCAGTCATAGCTCAATCCGAGCAGTTTTTGCTGTTTTTTCTGACCTTCAATATTGCTAACAGTCCATTCTTCAGGGTCAGCTTTGTTCTTTATAGCAGCATTTTCAGCAGGCAATCCAAAAGAATCATAACCCATTGGATACAATACATTAAAACCCTGCATTCTCTTGAACCTAGCATAAGCATCCCCAATAGCATAATTTCTCACATGCCCCATATGCAAGTAGCCTGAAGGATACGGAAACATTTCAAGACAAACAAACTTGTTCTTTTTTTTGCTGGGCCTTACCCTAAATATGTTTGCTTTCTCCCACTCATTCTGCCATTTTCTTTCTATTTCTTTAAAACCTTGCATAGCTAAATGAGGTAAAAGGAAATTTAAAAAGGTTGCTAAACAATTTTTGTTATCAAAAGGTTAATTAACCACAAGGAATTATTAAGTAAAATGGCAGGAAAGAAAAAGCAGAATTTAATAGCATTTACTTTCATAGGTATATTCAGGTTGGTATGGTATATATTGAAGGGCATCTATGTTGCTGTTAAATTCATTCTTGCAGGTATTTTCAGTATCTTCAGGAAAGCCAGTGAAAAAAGAAATAAGAATATCGAAGATAAAACTGCAGAAAAAGAAAGGAAGAATTCAATGTTAAAGGAACTAGTTGAAATTGAAAATGAGCAAGGTAATTTTGAGGATTTTAAGCACATATTGTATGAAAAGCAAAGCACAATAGGCTTGATTCTTGGTGCAAGAGGCACTGGAAAATCAGCATTAGGATTAAGAGTATTGGAAAATATTGCCAGCAGGACAAGAAAGAAGGTTTATGCAATGGGCTTCAAGGATTTGCCAAGATGGATAAGGCTTGCTTCAAATCTTGAGGAAGTTCAAGTTGATTCATTTCTGTTGATAGATGAGTCAGGAATAACATTCAGCTCAAGAAATTTCATGAAGGAATTAAACAAGTTTCTTTCAGATTTACTGTTGATAGCTAGGCATAAGGATTTGAGCGTTCTCTTTTTAACCCAGAATTCTGCTAATATCGATGTAAACATAATCCGCCAAATTGATTACCTAATCTTAAAGCCATCTTCATTGCTGCAGAAGGACTTTGAAAGAAAGAAGATATCGGAAATATATAGGGAAAAGGCTGAAAAATTCAAGAAGCACAAGCATGTTAGGGGAATGTCATACATTTACTCTGATTCCTATCTTGGTTTTGTTTCAAACGAGCTGCCAAGCTTCTGGAATGATAAGATAAGCAAAAGTTTCAGGTGATTTTACATAAATGGAAATTTGCATTTTTAATTTTCTTTGTTTACAAATACTACTTTGATGAGTCTTTCATTATATCTTTCCATTTTTGTAAATCTTATACCTAAACTTGCAGTAATTAATTTTTTCTTTCACAATATCATTATTGTAAAATATAATTATTAATATTGCAATAATAATCAAAATAGCGCTGAGAAATTTAGGATTTGCATATTTTGACCTTGCAGATTGCCATGTTGAATAGCCAGTTGTTTCAAGAAAACTTTCTTTCTCTATTTTTTCATTAATGTTATATTTTAAACCTATGCCATTTTCTAGCTTTAAGCCGCTGTTGTTCGGCAATGTTTCTTTTATGTATATTATGCCTGTTTTTGCTGATGCTTCAAGAGGGGATATTAAAATTTCCTTTTTTTCTTTTGGTCCCAATGTAAATTTCTTGCTTGAAAATTTAAGATCTTCATTTGGCAATATAATAAATTCTGACTCAAAATTATTTGTGTTAAATACCATAAACTCTTTTTCCTCATCACCATTAAAAATCAATGTTGGTGGTGTTGCTGCTATTGCTAATGCATCCTTGAAAAGAATCAAGAAGATAACTAACAAAAAAAGATTTCCTGCTATAGGTCTTGCCATTTATGAATCCACCCCTTTATGTCCAAAAAAAATAAAGTTTAAATCTAAGATATAACTATGATAATTGGCATGAAAGTATTGTTCATATGCAATCAAAATAAGAATAGGAGCAAAACTGCTAAAGAGATCTTTAAGGGTCAATTTAAAACCAAGTCTGCAGGTCTTTATAATGCTAAGCCTGTTAGAAGAAAAGAGCTTCTCTGGGCAGATAATGTAGTTGTTATGGAAGAAAGCCAGAGAACAGAGATAGCCAATAGGTTTCCAGATGTATATATTCAAAAGCGCATTCTTTCCCTCGAAATAGCAGACGTTTACCATCATAATCAACCCAGTCTCATAAAGATTTTAAAATCTAAAGTCAATTCATTGCTCTAACCATTTGCAAAATTGCCTTTTTGCCCCTCTTTTGTTTTTGTTGAAAACATCTTTGTTTCTGCAATTTTCATTTCTGGCCATTTCCTTGTAACTTTGTATTTTCTCTCTTTCATTTTGTCTTCTAGCTTAATTATCGAAACTTCCCATCCTTTGCTATATTTGTTAATTGAAAGCATTTCAACCTTCCACTGCATTCAGGCTTATTACTCCAGAATAAATGTTTGGATTTACATCCTGTGGCACATCAGCCTTGAAATAGATTTGCTTGTTGCTGCTTTGTCCAGGCAACAGATTTATGTCAAGATTTGTTGGTGTAGTTGACAAAGGCAGATAGATGCTAGAATGCTTTACTTGTAAGCTAGATGCAGGAATTAAATCAAAGCCATTTTTTAAGTCAGTGGCAGAAGCTGTCAAGTCAATCAATACATTGCCTGTATTTTTTACAGTAACTGTCTTTTCACTTGATGAAGAGCCTGATGGCAAAGATCCAAAGTTAATCTCTTCTATGTCAAATGTCGAAGATATTAAAGGTAAGTATTCAAAATTAACAAGCTGTGAAGTTGTTTTTTGGCTTTGGTCTGTTACAGATACATTTACCACATAGTTTCCTTGCTGGTTATAAAAAGGCATCTGCAAGTTTCCAGAAAAGCTTTTTGAAGTTGAGTTGCTAGATGTTTGGGTTAAAGTTATTTTGTTGTTGTTAAGCTCTGCATACGCAGTTACAGTTGATTGTGTTGAAACATCAACAGTTATAGGTATAACCTTGATCTCATTTGCAATGGGCAATATTTGGTATCCGTTATTTGAAGAATCATCTGGCAAATCAATAGAAGTTATCTCTGTTGAAGAGCCGATTACCTGTAATGTAACCAAGATTCCATTATTATTCTTGTTCTTTCCAGGAGTTCCAAAATCAAAAATGCTTTCTGCCCAGTTTTCTTTTGTATTTGGCAGGCTGTAATCTATCTTATATATTGACTTTCCATTTCCATTCCCACCCCAAGAGTTGGAGTAATTAACAGAATCAGTATAAGACCCAGAAGACAATACAAGAAAATTATCATTTGTCAAGGACATTGAACCATCAACAGCCCTGAAGCCATCATTAGACTCCCAAATGCCATCATTATTACCATAGAATGCTGCAAAGCTCTCAATATCTTCATCAGTTCCATCTATAAGCTCTCTTGCTATTACTATATACTCTTTTGGATTTATTGTTATGTCATCAAAATTGCTTCCGTCAAATGTCCAGGAAGCCAAGTCAACGGGCGCATTCCCATTATTGTATATCTCAACCCATTCCAAATCTGTATCTGATCCTTGTGTTGGATTGTACATTATCTCTGTTATTACCACATTTGCACTAGCTGCATAAATAGAAACCAAGACTGCAAAAATAATTTGAATCAGTTTCATTTTCACACCTCCAATTTTTTTTGTTTTAATGTTGGATGTTTTAAAGAAGATTGCGGAGAAAAAAGCGGATTAATTTTTTAAAATTTGAAATATAATCAGTTTTTTTGAAAATCATTTGTGTCTTGTCTTGTTTTCCTGCAAAATTTTTAGCTTTATCGAAAGGCATAAAAGAAATAATAATAAAAAGAAAAAGAAATTACCTTTCAGCAATTGCTTCTGCTGTTGAAGTTGATGAAGGTACTACTTCTATGACCCCAACACCGCCAGACATGCCTTTCATCATAGGTAAAGGATATGGCCTGTCAAAATAATCTTCATAAGGAAGCTTTACTGAATTAATTTCATTGTCTATATTGTTCAAATCATTCATCTTTATCTTTTTCATTGAAACTGTATACAGCACATCATCCATGTACAAGGATCTTCTTACAGCATTTGGAGAGCCATAATAATAGTAGTCTGTTTCTTGACCTTCCATATGTGATATTTTTCCCTTAAGTTCAAATCCCTTTTCAGTCAATAAAAATACATAAGCTCCCTGCCATAGGTTTTGCCTGTAATATCCTAGTCTTGGATCATATTCTTTGTTGCCCTTAACCTCTCTAATAGGTATAACAAGAAGATTCTTCTTTTTGTCAAACAAGAAGGCCTTATGATCTTGCAATGCTTCTGAATCTGTTCCTTGCCCGCCAATTTCATACTTGTCAATCTGAACTGGATTATTGACATTGCTTACGTCAAACAAGGCAAGCTTGACTCCTTTTGTTGATATGCCTCCCCACTCGTTCTCGTCAGTTTCCTTGCCTATTCCAATTATATGGTTTTCATCATAAGGGTGCAGGTAATCTGAGAAGCCAGGTATCTTTAGCTCTCCAAGTACCTCTGGATTTTTTGGGTTAGACAAGTCTATTACAAAGAAAGGATCCATTCTCTTGAATGTAACCATGTAAAGCCTGTCTCCAATGAATCTTGTTGAGTAAATCCTTTCATCTTCTGCTATTTTTTCCAGAGAGCCAATTTGTTTTAAATCAGAATCCAGCACATATACATTGTTATGTTGTATATTCTTGTTGAATGTCCATGCTTCAAATGTTGTTGCCAGCCTTAGATTGCCATCCTGCTCGTCCATTGAGAACTGGTTTAGCAGATTTCCCTTTACTTCTCCATTTGCTTCATATTTTATATCACCATTATCAATGCTTATTTTATGCACAACTGTCTTTGCTCTTTCTTCTGCCATTTTTGCCTCGTATTCCTGCATGTCATTTTCAACATCCTTTATGAATTCTGTTTTTTCATTCTCATCCAGCCTGTTGTAGAATTTCTCAAGTTCATCAGATACCTTTTCCCATTTCTCATAGGAGTTTAGGCTGTTATCCTTTCTTATAGATTCTATTTCTCTTCTTATGTCAGATGGCAGCGATGGAACAACTACATTGTAAAACTTTTCTTCATTTTGCTGCTGGTAATATACATAAGGCACATTTTTCTGGTAGGTTATGTAAATGTTGTTTTTTGAGACATAAAGGTTGTTTGTATACCCCATCATGAATGTCTCTGCCTTTACAGAATCCTCTTCAAACATGTTGAATGACATTATAGTGTTGAAGTTATAATTTATTTCTGGATTGTCAAAGTAATATACATTCGGCCTTAACAATACTTTTGATGATTCCTTTATCATAGGCATTTCAAGAACCCCTCCATAATAATATACATTGTCCTGAACTATCAAATAAACATAGTCATCAATCATTCTTGCTGCAAAATAATTACCAGTAAGATCATAATCATTGACTAACTTAGGATTTTCTTTGTCTAAAACATCATAAACTAAAGCATGCGTTTTCTGCTTGTAAATAGGTCTTGGCATGTAATCAAATTCCCCGAATACTGGAACCTGGGCATCTTCTTGGGTAAATACTGCCAAGCGGTCTTTGTTAAGGAATAGTTGCTGAGGCGTTCCATCAATTTTAGTTTCAGATAATATCTTTGCATTTTCAGCTGGATACGCATCTAGAATAACAAGCTTGTTTTGCACTATTGTATAGATGTACTTGCCGTCATTTTTTATGAAATCTGCCTCATCAACACCTGCTACTTGGATGTTTGTTGTTGAATAATCTTTAGCCATGCCTGCGCTTGCTGATAAAGGAGCCGCTGCTGACTCCAGAGCCGTTGCTTTTTCTGCCATCATTCCAAAGCTTCGAATTCCACCATAATAAGAAGAGCTGTATTTTGAAGCCTGTTCAAGGTAATTTATTATTTCCTGCCTTGAGCTGAATTTTTTAAGCTCCTGGTTTGTTGATAATGGTGTTTTATATTGACCTGTTTTTGTGCATGCAACTGTTGAAAACAATACAATTGCTAAGATTACTATTGCAAAATATTTTTTAATCATGTTTATTCTTCCATATTATTCAGGTATTATAAAAGAAAGCCTATTTATATATGTTTTTTAAGCTTTAAGCTAGTTTGAAGCTATTAGGATTAGTTAGGTTTATTAATGGGTTAGGGCCTTATTTTTGCTAAAAGGACTTGTAGCGCAGACTGGATAGCGCGCCTGCCTTCTATTGCAAAAGAAGCAAGAAGCAA
Source organism: Candidatus Woesearchaeota archaeon (assembly GCA_018303485.1). Classification (GTDB taxonomy): domain Archaea; phylum Nanobdellota; class Nanobdellia; order SCGC-AAA011-G17; family JACPNG01; genus JAGVYC01. The sequence goes on along the minus strand of JAGVYC010000015.1, from coordinate 17,381 downwards.
GCAGAGGGTCGTGGGTTCAAATCCCACCAAGTCCACTTAAGATGCGCCGATAGCCAAGTGGTAAGGCATGAGGCTGCAACCCTCAGATGCGCAGGTTCAAATCCTGCTCGGCGCTATTCTAATATATGATTAGTGTAAATATCGTTAAATCTTTCAATTACTATGTAAGATTCTTTTTAAAATTTGATAGAAAGGCTTAATTTTTTACATTGATTGTCTGCACGTTGGAAAGAAAGGTTGCATGATTTGTAATATTTACGATTTAACTTCCGATATTTTTATAAAGGATTTAGCCTTATATTTTGTATGGAAAAGGTCTTTAAGTATTTTGTATTAATAGAAAAAGATGAAAATGGAATTTATGTAGCTAAGGTTCCCGATATACCTGGTTGTTATACACAAGGTAAAACAGTTGAACAAGTAATGGAAAGGATTAAAGAAGCTATAGAAGTTTGTTTAGAAGCTGAAAAAAAACAAGTATATCAACCTCTGAAATTTGTTGGAATTCAACAAGTTGAGGTTTCTGCTTAATGGTTAAATTAGTAACTATTTCTGGTAAAGAAATGTGCAAGTTACTTGAAAAACTAGGCTTTCAAATGATACATCAAAAGGGAAATCAGGGTGCTTATATCTAACATGATGGGCGCTTGACTGTTGTTCCTGTCCATGCAAATGAAGACCTCGGGAAAGGATTATTGCTCGAAATATTAAAACAAATTAAATTAGACAGGAGTGAATATGATAAATTAAGAAGAAATGCTTAATTTTTTACATTTATAAAAGAAAATAGTTTAACATGAGAAAATTGTTGATGATTATACTGGCATTAATTTTCTTAGTTGGATGTGCCAAAGTTGAATCTGACAAGGAATTACCGCCTTACTTGAAAGAGCCTATTGAAAAGGAAATTAAGGCTGGTCTGGAGAAAGAACTATTGGAACAGCAGCAAAAAGCTTACGAAAGAATTTATGGTGTTTTTGTGAACCAGGGTTTAATCCTTAGCAAAATAGGAGGGGGCTTTGATGTTAAGGTTAAGAATAATGATGTTGCTGGAAATTTTGAGATAAAAATAGAAAAGACAAAAACTGTTTCTGGAAACGACATAAATTTTGGAATTGCAGAAAATTCATTTTACCTTGCTGCAAACTCTGAAAAAATAATTAAGGTTGATGCAAAACCAATTATCGAAAGCAGTTACAAATACAGGCAAGATTTTTTTCCCATAAAGATAATCGCAAGCAAAGATGGAAAACAGTTTTCAGAGGCAAATATAATCATAACTGTGAATGTTTGATGTTTGCATTTAAAATGCTGTTGAGATAATCCTTTTTGTACTTGAATCCATTAAGCTTTGCAAGCTTTTCTATAGCCTTGTCAAAATAGCTTCCGTATTGCGCTGCTTTTTTCTTTCTAAATGCAAATTCTTCTTTCAAGCCCAATGATACAGCTGCTTCTTTGAGAATTATTTTCTTGTCATCTTTTGCTATTTTTAATTTTGGATCTATTTTCATCGCAAACTTGATCAAGCCGTCATCCAGAAAAGGAGCTAGAATTTTTATGTTGAAATGCTCTGCTATCTTGGCATCTCGTTCTAGATCTTGAGCATATAAATTGCTTAAGCCATGCCAGCATTCTGAATGAACAGATTCTGGACCTTTAATATGGAACTTTTGGTGCCTTTTGTAGCCGCAGAATATTTCTTCTGAACCAAGACCTCCAAGAACGACCTTGATATTGTTTTGCTTTGCCATTTCAAGAACAGAATAAACAACGCAGCCAACCCCAATTTTAACAACGTCATTTGTTTTTAATATGCCAACAACGTTTTCAACAATTGTTTCTGCTTCCTGCAATGTAATCAGCCTTATCTTCAACGGCCATTTGTAATGCATGGCAATTTTTTGCGCTGAGGCTAGATCATCTGATTTTTGTAGGCCTGCTGATATAAGCAAGAATTTCTTTTTTAGATTAGAGCAGATAATTGCTATTACTGAACTGTCTAAACCACCTGAAAAGGCTATTGCAAATTTATCTTCTGTTCGCTTTGAGACTGCATCTTCCAATATCTTGTTCAGCTCCGGAATTATTGTTTTTTTATCTGTTAATGTATAGCTCTCTGTTTTTATTGAATTTACATAATCCTTGAATTTAATGCCTAACTCTTCCGGGAACATGAGAAAACTTTACTGCTTTAGTTTAAATTTATTTTGCTTTGCCCAATATGGCTTTTAGATCTGATATATATACTTCTTGCGTAGAAGGGCAATCTTTAGTTATGCTGTCATTTTCAGCATTGTATGTTCTCTGAAGATATGCTTCAAGCGAATTTTCCATGGCAATCATTCTATTATATTCTGATTTTTCAACAATTATAGGTTTGCCTTTAAGCTCTCTTTGTTCTGGCAAGTAACTAAGGATAGAATCCAGGTGACCGATAAACGCACTTTGATTTGGTTTTACCTTGCCTTTTTCTAAATCCGTTAAGAATTCGTTCAATCTTCTCTCCATTATCAATAGTGGTTTAATAGCGATTTTTTTAGCATCTGTCATTTTATAAAAAATTAAAAATAAAAGAAGGAATAAAAAGGTTTCTTTTCTTATTTCTTCCTTGTAAATAAAACTTTAAGGAATACTATTGCAACAATAACCAATACAACATCAAGCACTATCCAAAACACCGTGCTGCTTGATCCATTGCTGCTGAAATATCCTTTTAATGTATCAAATGTGCTTGTTTCAACAGGTTCAGATGGCTTTTCGCCAAGATCCAATGCAAGTGTCTGGGTTGTTAATGTTTTTCCAGCTTGATCTTTAACACTAATTGTTGCACTTTGCTTTCCATATGTATCTTTATTTGCTTTTACATAAAAATACAATGTGCTTGATTGTGCTGCATTCAATGTTAATGTCTTTGCTGATACTGGCTCAGCCCAATCTGCTATATTTGACATGTCAACAGTATATGTTTCCTGAGATGCTTCATTGTTTGTTATCTTAACCGGCACGCTGAATGAATTGTCCTTTGCTTCTATGCTTGAAGACAATACTTCAATGTCTGCTTTTGGCAGTTCTGTGCTGTCTTGCTCTTCAGGCTCTTCAGCAGCACCACAGTCTTCAACACTCAATGTTGCAAACTTGGATGTCTTTTCATCGCCATCATCATAGTATACAATGGCTTCAATTTGGTATGTTTTTTCGCTAGCATCTTGAGGTACTGTAAATGTCATCCTTTGCGTTGCATCATTGTCCTTATCATTGCCGTTGTCCAAGTCAAATTCCTCTGATTTCTCGCTTAATTCTAATTCGGAATTCTTTAATTCAACATAAACATCATCTTCATTGCTAGAGCCTATATTAACAATGTCAATCTCAGCCTCTACGACATCGCCGCATGAAACTATGCTTGGGCTTAATGTAAAGTCATCAACCCTTGTATCATGCTTTTCCCTTTCAATATCTATGTCTATGCTGTCTTCATCGCAATTTTGATCTTCATCGCCATCTTCATATGATTTAATGAATATCTTGTACTCATCCTCATCATTTAGATTTCCGTTTAATGGCAATACTAAATCCAAGGTAAATGATTCTTCATCGCCATCGCTTATTTCAATGGTTTCTGAATCTTCTTCAACTATGTTATCATCTTCATTTATGTTGTACAGGAATGCTGTCACAATAACATCCAATTCGTCATTATCATTATTTTCAACTGAGACGTCTAATTCTATTGTCTCTCCTGGAGCGAATTCATCTCCATTATCAGGGTCTTCAATTGTCAGATCTAGATTGCCGACAACACCGTCTTCACAAACCTCTGGCTGCACTCTCACTTCCAAAGAGAAGTTGGCGGATGATGCTGCGCTTGTTATGGTTACAGTCCCTGAATATGTATCAATATCAACATTATTTGCTATGCTGGCTGTTGCTGTAATCTGGTCTGTTGAGCCTGGTGTTAATGTTGCTGGTATGCTTGAAAATGTCAATGTTATGTTATCGCCATCTGGATCAGACAAGTCAACATTATGAGTTATGCTCGCATCTGAAAAAGAAAGGTCTACATTTCCAGAATTTTTAATTGTAAATGTTCCTGAAACAATATTATCCTCCTCACCTGTTAATATCAATGGTGCTGAGGCTGAATGATCTGTTACCTCTACTTTCTGCAATGTATTAACTGTAAAGCTTAATGGCATAGATGTTGTATTGCCTAAAGAATCTGCTGCTGTCACAGTCCCTGCATAAAAACCTGGAATCTGGTAAGTGGGCATTGTAACTGTAAATGAAACTGACTGCGTGCCATTAGGCGCTATTGAGCTTATTGGATCCGGACTAAAAACTATTGCTGATGCCGGAATTGTATTGGGCCCTGAAAATGATGTAGAACTAATATCAATATTAGATATTGTTTCTGCTGGATTTACATTATTAACCTTAAATGATCCAGAGAATGATTCTGCTGGATTTACTGAAACACCAGTTGCGTTAACTGTATCTGTTATTGTCAAATCAGCTGCACTGGCAAAGCTAATTGCAAATAATAAAACCACTAAAATACTTAAAAATACCTTATTCATTTTGTACTTAACCCCCTAGATTATTAGTAATTAGCCCCTTTTTCTTATTCTGTTGCCATTTTTGAGTTATAACGTATATTTAAAGGTTTCTGTGGCAAAGGCTTTGCACATAAAATGCGTTTTGCACACAAATTAAGCCATTTTGCACATAAATAGAGGCTTAAATATGCAAAGCCTGTGGCAAAATATATATTAAAAATCCTCTTTTTTTGCTTATTTTAGCCCTATAACCTCAAATGCAGCATACTTTATTACTTTGTCATTATTGTTGTATACAATGATCTTTACAGGATAAATGCCTTTTTTAGCATTGCCAGGCATTTTAAAGTTGAAATAGTTAAGCCTTGATGCATGCCTTCTTAGCTCTATATCATCAGAAGTATCTGATAAATCCAAATCTGGTATTGAAACAGCCACTTTGACATTGTCTTCTATTTTATTGCCGTAGTTATTTATTTTAATATAAATCTCCAGGTAATCGTTTGGCTTGACTTTTTCCTTTTCGAAAACTACGCTTGATATTTCCAAGTTATGCTTAATCTTGCTTATAGTTGCATTTCCAATTATTATATGGGCTAACTGATCAACTGAATTGCCAAAGCTATCTGTTACAGTAAACATTACATCAACTATGCCTGAATACGATGGCTTGAACTTGAATGTTAAGCCGTTTAATGTAAACCTTGAATCATTTGCTGAATATGTTAATTCGTCATTTTCAGGGTCTTCTGCTACCAGCCTGTATGAATACAGCTTATTTGTGGTCGCTGTTGTTGGTGGTGTTGTTATTATTACTGGTGCTAAATTATCACAAACATTTCCTATGCTGTCATTATCTTGGTCTTCCTGGCCTGGGTTGTAATGCACTGGACAATTATCATTTACATCCAAGACATTATCATTATCATCATCTGAGTCACATTCATTGCCCATGGCGTCATTATCTGTATTTGCTTGGTCTGGATTATATACGCCAGGACAATTATCATTTTGATCGCATGATAAATCTGCATCAACATCTGTACATGCATCGCAAGCATCACCTATGCTGTCATTATCTTGGTCTTCCTGGCCTGGGTTGTAGCTGTTTTGGCAGTTGTCATTCTGATTTAATATGCCATCATCATCATTGTCTATGCTGGCCAGACTAATTGTAACAGTTTGGGAATCCATAGACATAGAATCTGATACTGATATGTTTACATTATATACTCCGCTGTCATTCAATGTGGTCTGCCATATGAATATGTTGTTATTTTGGATGAATCTTGGATCACTTATTGAATATGCCAATGGATCATTTTCAACATCAGATGCAACTGCTGTTATTGTTATTAAATCTCCTTCATTTGCGTTTACGCTCTGGATTTGAGTTAATATTGGAGCATCGTTTACTGATTGGACTGTTAGTTGGATTAGGTTGCTGTTGACAGAGCTTGATGAATCTGACTAGATCCTGGAAGTAATTGCTTAGGTTGATTGTCAGGTTGTTGTCTTCATTCCATGTTTGGTCTGGTATGTTCTGGGTTAATGTTGGATCATCGTTTGTATTTGCTACTGTTATTGTAAACAACTGCAGGCTTGTCAGGTTGTTGTCTGATGCCTGGACTGTAACTTGATTTATGCCAACCTGGCTGTTTATTGGTGTCCATGATATTAAACCACTAGCTAAATCTATTGTCATATTGGCTGGTGCTGTGATGAGTGAATATGATACTGTATCATTGTCTGGATCGAATGCATCTACATCAGTTTGATACAATAAATCTTCTGTCTAGATCCTGGAAGTAATTGCTTAGGTTGATTGTCAGGTTGTTGTCTTCATTCCATGTTTGGTCTGGTATGTTCTGGGTTAATGTTGGATCATCGTTTGCTGCCAAGACATTAATGTTAAAGGTTACTTGATTGCTAGATAAGCTAGAATCATTAGCTATTATTGTACATGATGATATGCCATTGAAGTTTGCACTTGGCATTAGACTTAATGTTGACCCAACAACTGAACAAGTTACCTTGCTTGCATCTTGTGCTGTTACAGAATATGTTAATGAATCATTTTCTGGATCTGATGAATACAAGTTCAAGTTTATTGATGATATTACGTCTTCAGTTATTGTTTGATTTGGTATTTGGGTTAATGTTGGAGCGTCATTCACTCTAACAGTTATAACTCTTGATGGTGCTGTGCCTATATTATTGGCATCATCACTGCATTGCACAGTCCATGTTAAAATAGTATTATCTGCTATATCTAATAATGAAAAGCTATCTTCTACATAACTGCCAGATGCATCTTTTGTTTGATTAACATTGCTGTTAATTAATAAAGAACAGCTTGTTAACTGCTGGTTTGTTGCATTAAACATGAAGGTTATATCTCCATCATTATCAAATGTATTATTTGCAGGGCTAATCAATGAAACAACAGGATTAACAACATCAAGATTATTATTCGTGCTAGGATTGCAGGATTTCTTGATAAAATCATTGATGTCTGTATTTGTATCAGTGCCATCAGGATATCTTGCAACACATTCATCATTCAAGGAAATCGATGTGCCGTTTGGAGCATTATTTAGCATATTGCCATCATTGTAATTGCCGTATGTTACATTGTCGATTATCTGAGAGAATTGATTTTTTAATGATATTTGGCCATTATCATCCAAGGATCCTGTTGGGTCATAAATTGTTAAATGGCTGTTTGCTGGAATTGTTCCAGATATAGACTGTGTTGTTGATGAGGAATCATTCATTATAAGCTGGTAATTCAAGAATGAAACCTGCATATTAGCCGGGTTGTATAATTCTATGAACTCATCTTCTGGTGTTACAAATGTATCATTGGTTCTGTCTGCAAACGGATCTGAAGTAAACTCATTAATCAATATTTTTGGGGATATTGTAACATTAAATGTTCTTGAAGCCTGCAAATAGCCGTCTGATACTGTTATTGTAAATGCATAACTGCCAACACCATTAACATCTGTCTGCCATGCAAATGTGTTGTTATTCTGCATGAATCTTGAGTCATTGATTGAATATGTTAATGAATCATTTTCCACATCAGATGCAACTGCTGTTACTGAAATCAAAGATGTTGCAAATGCGTTGACATTGCTGATTGGATTTAATATAGGAGCATCGTTTACAGGAAGAACATTAACTATGATATTTTTTGAATCGCTCAGATTTTTTGGGTCTTTTACTGAAAAATTTATTGTTTCCTGGCCATAAAAATTAGGATTTGCTGAAAAGTTTACAACATGTGTTGAGTTGTTCAGGTTAATCTTTACATTTACATTGCCTAAATAAGTCCATAACAAAGATGAATCTGCATTATCCAGATCCGTAACATAATAGTCTAAATCTACAGATGAGTTTGATAAATCTTCATTGAATGTTACATTTGGCATGTCTGATAAAACTGGCGGATCATCAATGCAGTCTTGATCTATGCCATCATCAAGTTCTACTGCATTTGGATGTATGCTTGGATCATTGTCATTGCAGTCTTCTGTTTCATAATAACCATCATTGTCTTTATCAGCCCCATAAGCAACCCAGTCTGCACAATCTGCCAATAATGTTTTAGCATCATCAGTCCAATAAACACTTTCTGTTGCTCCGAAAAAGCAGCCTCTTGCATAAGATTTTTTGCCATTAAGCAAGTTGTTTCCTGGAAGTGTTATTGTTGAAGCCCTATTATACTGGTTTTGTGTTGTTGATGAAACAACCAGCAAGCTTAATGCTGAATCCAGCCTATCAAAATAATACAATGGCAAGGATATACTACCTCCGCTATAACAGCAAGCTGTGTAAATATTCATTACTTGAGGAACATCCCTTGATACATAAGCTGCTGAAGATGTTAAATTGTTATTGATTACTTGCAAAGGCATGTTGCTTGACAATGCTGAGATTTTGTCAGTCCAGCCCCATTCATCAACATGATATGAATTCAAGATTAAGCTTGGATAGGTATTAACTGGAATCTGTGCTGCATTTGAAAACAATTCGTCCCCAACAACCAATAGCTTATAGGTTGAGAAGTTTGTTGTGCTTACCAATGAATCATCTATTAATTCTATGGTAAAGCCTTTTTGGGTAAGAACATTTAACAAGTTATTATCAGGGTTATTTGGATTTTTAAGTATGTAAGCAACATCAGCTGCAAATCCAACATTGATTATTAATAAAAATAAAAATATTAATCCTAATTTTTTCATGATAATTTAACTCCTTTTTATTATAATAATAATGATTGCAAAAAGTATTATTGCCATTAAAACAATGAATGCTATGAACAATGTATTAACCTCTGATTCTGGTTTTTCTATAATTACATTGCCTGTTCCGCCAACAGAAACTGTAACAGGGGTTTTATTCTCTGGATTGTCTATTGTGTTATTTTTTATTATTGGATTTATTGTCTGATTTGGGCTTGGCGTAACTGAGCCTTCTCCAAGAACAAATATAATAATGCTAGATGACAATACAGCACCAGCTTGTGTGCCTTCTGTATCGCTAAAGAAAACATTAATCTTGCCTGTTATCTCTCCTGGCTGTGTCAGCTTAATTGAGAACTTAACATCCTTATCTTGCTTGGCTGCCAGTGTAAAATTGTTTTCTGATATAGTAGTTATGTCTTTTATATCCCCTTCTGATTTTAACTGTATCAAAACAGGCATGTCATTTACGTTTTTTACTAGTATTGATTTTTCTAGAATATTTTCCTTGTTCTTTTCCAATGTGTAATTTAGAATCATCCTTGCATTGCCTATAGAGGCTGTTAATGCATAAACAGGCATTGCCAGAGACATGATAAATACAAGCAAGAGAGCGATTGTTTTTATTCTGTTCATTTGCATTATTCTCCTTTAATTTTATCACCTCTATTATCACCTCTAAATCGTTATGTTATAACACCACCAAGTGTGGGCAATAATTATGAATCTGGCTTCTATATAAACACTATTAATATTCATCACAGATATGTATTAAAAGCAAGTTTTTTTTACTAAATATTGGTAAAAGATAGTTGATTAATTATTGTTATTTTGCTGTTCAACAATATTTAAAAAGACAGAATTGTTTTTGAAAGAAGTAGTAACAATATTATCCACAATAAGAATTATCTTACTTGTCATTTTCTAGCATGGTTAAATTTTTTTAGCAAATACAAACCAATCCCACATCATGGTTTCATTGGGAAAACTTTCAAAATCACCATGCTGACCCCAAGGGTAATAGACTTTTTTAAATTTTATATGCTTAAATCCTGCATTTTTTAATCTTCTTTCCAGTTCAAACTTATAAAAGAATTTTTGTTTTTCATCTTTGTCTCTAAAAATACCAGGTATAAAACAGTATTCTTTTCCAACCCTTCTGTTTATATTTTTAATAATTAAATCTTCGTCACCGCCTTTACTAAGTTCATTTTCATATAAAAGCAGAGAGTGGTATAATACTGCTTCCATTGCTGGAAATATTGCGATGAATAAACCTTCGCTTTTCAGGGAATCATAAACTTCTTTCAATATTTTATTTACATCATTAATAGAAGGACATAGTATCGAATTTATAGCTATTGCTATATCTAATTTTAAACCCAGTTTTGATAAATCCCTTATATCGCCTTGCTTGAATGTTATATTCTTCTTGCCAATAAATTTTTCTTTGGCTATATTAAGCATTTTTTCAGAAAAGTCTATTGCGTATACCCGCTTAAACTGCATTGAAAGGAAAAATAACAAATCTCCAGTTCCAGCACCAAGATCAGCAACTACAAGCTCTTCTGTCTTTGGCATGCCTTCTATTAATTTATATATGGGATTATCTATACCTTGCTGCAAAGGACTTGTTATATTTTCATGATAATTTTCAGCATATCTATCCCATTGTTGATGTTCTATTTTAATTGCTCCTTAAATTTACACTAAAATTTAAAGTAGAGATAGTATAAAAGTGTTTTCTTTTTTTAAATTGCAAAGTAAGAGGGTGCTAAAATCACAAAAAGTATAAACTGAAATGGTTTTATGATGCTGACCCCATTAAGACAGATATAATTAGGATTGTCAATTCAAAGATTAAACCAAAGATGCCAGCAAATTTTTTAGAAATTTTGGCTAATAGAAAAGGTATAATAATATTAATAGCGGTACCAAATAAAAAAACAATTAATACATATGCCCAATTGATTATTGGCTGTACATCTGTCATGCTAGTTTTTTGTTCATATACATTTATAAAATTATATTCGTTTAAATGATGTTGAAACTATGGATTTACTACAAAACTATAGTAAAGAAGGTTTAAATAAATCAAATAACTTTTTTAATACTAAAAGGGAGTGTGATAATTTGTTATATCCATTTAGACATATGGCAAGTCAAAAAGTAACTTCTATCATCGCTATGATAATTGGGGTTTTATTAATGATTACAACACCAATATTTAGACTAGGTACGAATTTAACTATTAGTGGATTTGTTGTTGGAGTAATTGTTGCCCTCATAGGATTTTTATATTTCTTAGATGTTAAATAAAATGATTGATGGTCAACAAAAAGAAAAGAACATTAAAGATTTGGAATATAATAATTTATTAAATAATCAGAATATTATGCTTGTTCTGATTGGAACTGCGATAATATCTGTATTTTTAATTGATAAATTACCAGATAGTTTAAACATTGCTAAACCAGATTTGCTCTTTTTTTTAGTTGTCATGATTATAGTGGTATTGTTATACTATAGCAAAAAATTAGAAGAGAAATTATATGAAATAAAAAATCTCTAATTTTTATTTGAGAGTTTAATCAACTCCAACTATTTATTCCCCTTATTCAATTTCAAATAGGGAACAGCAATTCATAAGGGCATCTTCCTAATGTTTGATGTTTATTATGTAAAATAATGATAAATGCTTATTCTACTGAAAACGAAACTGTTTTTAGATCAATATTATTAGCTTTGTCTATGGTTTTTATTGTTAAATAATGAGAGCCTTCATCAAAGAACTTTGTTGATAATATGGAACTGCATGATGAGCACAAGACTTTGAAAATTCCATTGTTGTCTGAATATGAAATAAATGAATTTTCAGTTGAAGTTATATTCAATAAAACAGAACTTGATGAATATGTTGCGTTTGCTGGAGAGATTATTGCTGATGCCGGGCTGATAGTATCTATTGTTACATTGTTTATTCTTGATTCTGTCTCCCTTACTGAATCTGAGATGTTAAAGAAGAAAGACACTATCTGATTTTCATAAGCTGACATGTCTAATGATGCTGAGCAGTCTTGGTTCTTTCCGGAAAGGCATGATGGCAATATAACCTCTGTCAATGCTAATGGATTTGTGTAGTAAAACAACCTTGCCTTGCTTAGATTGCTCTCTGTATATTGTATGCTGAAATTGCCGTTTGAAAATTTATTGTTCAATGGTGATGTTTTTCTAATCCTTGGGGCTCTTGAATCCACGAAAAAGTTCAATGAAACATTATTTTTATTTCCAGCCTTGTCTGTTATTATAAATGTTATGTTATGCAAACTGTCCTTGAATGATTTTGTATTGTTATAAGAGCTGCAGGAATTGCATAGTGCTACCTCTGTAAAATTATCCACATAAGCCATGGTTGACAAGCTGTCTGTTTGCATGTCTATTCTAACTCGCCTAATGCTATAATTCGCTGATTCTGGCGATATTATATTTATTGCTGGAATTAATGTATCTGCTGTAAAGTTTTTCAGGCTGCTTGATGTTAAATGCAAGCCATCTGAGATTGTAAAGTAATAGTTTATTGCTGCTCCATTATAAGGGGATAAGTCCACTATTGCTGAGCAGTCTTGGTTGCTGTTCAAAGATGTTGATGAATTGCACAACAAGGAAATATTACTGTATATTAATGATGTATTTGGCTTGTAATATAAGTTAACTGAATTTAAATTAAGCTCTTTGTAAGTTATGCTGAAATTTCCTGATGAAATAAATGCATTGTTGTTTGGCGATGTTGCAAATATTTGAGGGGATACTGTATCAACAAAAAGGCTTATGTTTGCAAGTTCTTCATTAGAAGCGCCGTTTACTGCCTTGATGCTTAAGAAATGCGAGCCTTCTGAAAATGAGAAAGGCTTTTCATAGTCCTGGCAGTCATTGCATATTTTAACATAATCAGAATTGTCCAATGATTTATAAAAATCAACTGTTTTGTTTGCTGTTAAATTTAATTTTATATTGCTCGTATTATAGCTTTGGTTTAATGGATTAAGCATTGCAAGGTTTATTGGCGAAATATCCATTGTAAAAGTCCAGTTATAGCTAGCAGTATTTCCAGCGTAATCTGCTGCTGTTATGCTTGCATTATGCGCGCCAGCTGATAATGGTGCTGGCAAATAACTTATGTTAATTGTTGTTGCTCCTGCTGTTGAATGGGCTACTAAAAGATCATCGAATACAAATGTAATTGTTGATGTGTCTATTTGGGAATTATCAAAATAAGTATCATCCATTATTGCATAAATTACCGGCTGTATATCGCCAATCACCGAGTTGTTTGCTGGGTATGCCGAGATTAATGCTGGATCTGTTAAATCAATTTTTATTGTGAAGTTTTTTTGAGGCTCTAGTATTGTATTTATTGAATCTCTTGACCAGTATTTTAGCAATTGCTGGCCACCAACCGGGAGTATCTGCGAGGCATTAAATGGAACTGTGTAATTTATCTGCGCCAGCTCATCCCATTTGTATGTTATAACGCCATCCAAATTTGTTTTCAGCTCTATTGTCGGGTTTGTCACATACCAATTGTTCAATCCATCTGGCAATGAAGGATTTATGAATAATAATGTTCCATTGACTGTAAAGAATTTTGTTGTTCCTTTTGCTTCATTTCCAGCTGAATCAAGAGCATAAAACGTATAGTTTATTGTCTGGTTTGTTGTGAGGTTTTTATCATCTATGGTATATGAATAAACTCCATCAAGATTTTTTGATGCTGTGTAGTTTAACATCAAGCCATTGTAATCTATTTCCACCCAGACAGATGATATTGTTACATTTTCATTCAGGTTATCCTGGATTATTGAGGTTAAGGTTACGTCTGTTACATTAAAGACCGGATCAGGGGAATTAGTTTCATTTGTTATGTTTGGCGGTGTAAAATCGTAAATAAACTGCCTTGCATCTGGTGACGTTGCATTTAATGAACCATCATCATTTGCAAATTCCAAGATGTAAGTTATTGCATCTCCGTCTATATCTGATGAATTTATCCAAGAAAATTCCGGAATATAATTTAATGCTGTCTGGTTCAATGGCAGCAATGCTGTTGGCTCTGTTGGTGATGCAGCATATGCAATTGACGCCAAAGCCAATATCAATGTGAATAATGCCAAGTATGTCTTAATCATCATAAAGTTACCTCGTATTCGTTGTAATTTAGAAGCTGTTAAATCTTATAAATCTATATAGTATCTACAGCAGTAGTGATAAATTTTCTTATTTTGCTTATAAATATTAGCAGAATGAAAAAATTATATTTTATTGTTATGTTCTTGAGTGCAGTCCACAATTATATACTAACATTTTTGATAAGCAGTTGAGTTTAGTGCACAAGAACAAAGCAAAATAAGTCATTACATCTTTATGCAATATCTTAAGGACTTCTATTGTATATATCTAATATCTCTGTATCAGATAAGCTTCTATTCCAAATAGCCACTTCGTCCATTATACCGTTTAAATATCCATTTCCATCCACATATCGCCCAATATTGACTGGTGTTGTACTTGTTTGGATCATTCCAGATGCAGCTCTGCTCTTTTTTAATTCGCCATTTAAGTATAGCTTCATCATGGAACCATCATAACTTGCTGCAATATAATTCCAACCAGGAGGCAGATTTTCATTAAGTGACAAATACAAAACATTTGTTGGGGTATTTACTAAAAAAGTTGTTCTTGGTAAAGCTCCGCTTAATCTACTAGAATCCGTGAATCTAAGGTCATAAGATGCTTGACTACTAGTTGTGTCATACCTTAACATATTGCCATTAAAAGATGGAACAAAATAAACATACCTGCCATCAAATACACCACCTGCATAACCTACAGTATCTAATCCGCCTGTTGAACTAGCATTAAAACTACTCCATGAGCTTGATGATGCAAAATCACTTTGTGTATCATATTTCAAAACATTACCGTGATCAATATTGCCAATAGAACTGGGAACAAAATAAACATACCTCCCGTCAAATAACCCACCTAGATAACCCTTAGTTGTTAGTCCTCCTGTTGAGCCAGCGTCATAGCTACTCCATGAGCTTGATGAATTAAAATCACTCTGAGTATCATATCTTAAAACATTGCCATGATTTGAACTAATTACATTATAATATGGAACAAAATAAACATACCTGCCATCAAATACACCACCTGCATAGCCTTTGGTAACTAACCCTCCTGTGATGCAAAATTATCTTGAGTATCATACCGCAAAACATTACCATTGTTATTTAATGGAACATAATAAACATACCTGCCATCAAATACACCACCATAATAGTTCATACTTGTACCATAGCTACTCCATGAGCTTGATGAATTAAAATCACTTTGTGTATCATATCTTAACATATTGCCATTAAAAGATGGAACAAAATAAACATACCTGCCATCAAATACACCACCCTTATAACCAGTACCTGTAGCACTAGCATCATAGCTACTCCATGAGCTCGGTGAATTAAAATCACTCTGAGTATCATATCTTAAAACATTGCCATGGTAAATAGAGTTACTATAATAATATGGAACAAAATAAACATACCTGCCATCAAATACACCACCTGCATAGCCTTTGGTAACTAACCCTCCTGTTGAGCCAGCGTCATTGATGCAAAATTATCTTGAGTATCATACCGCAAAACATTACCATTGTTATTTAATGGAACATAATAAACATACCTGCCATCAAATACACCACCATAATAATCAAAATTGCTTGTTAACAAACTAACATAGTAACTTGAGAAAGAACTGCCATCAAAAATAACTTGTGATGCCCATTTTGAAATAATGCTCTGTATGGTGTTAAGCAAGACATTACTATTCACCCATGCAGATATAGTTAAAGCATTTGTTATGTCCAAGGAATTGTTATCATTAACAATAATATGATCGTCATTTCCGTCAAAACTTAAGGCTGTACCTAATTTCCCACTTACTCCATAAGTTACTCCTCCGGATTCTACACCATTGTTTTGCTCCCCGCTATAGTCTTTAATTGTTCCATTTAATTCATCCATGTGCATAAGAAGCACATTGCCACAGCCAATGCCATTATTAGCATCATCGCATGTAAACTGGCAATCCTCATCAACAATGCCATTACAATTATTATCAAGGCTATCACAAATTTCAGAAGCCCCTGGATTTATATTCACATCAGTATCATTACAATCATTCTCGCACGTAGTATATCCATCATTATCATTATCAAAACAATCTTGGTATAGTTCACCGCATGCAATGTTTATTCCATTTGTTGCTGAACCAAAAGAAGTGAATTGATTTGAAGGTGTTGCATTTCCATAATCAAATATTCTTATAACATTCCCTGCATTAGGACCTTGGCCAACAATGATTTCATTTATTCCATCATTATTAGTATCGCAGGAACTTAAAACAACTTTTCCTTCTGTATTTCCACTACCAAAGCCAGCAAACTGCCAGGAAGGATTTGCTGAGAAAGTTCCGTCATTTGATAAAAACACTCTCACTTGCGAGCTTGAACCTATTCCAGATTGTCCTGCTATTATGTCACCATAACTATCATTATTTACATCACCGCAAGCTATGTTTATGGCATTTGTTGCACTTCCAAAAGCAAAAAATTGTGATATCGGTGTTGTGCTGCCATAATCAAATATCCTTATAGTGTTAGTTGCACCAGATCCTTGTCCTGCTATGATTTCATCAGTTCCGCTTCCATCAACATCACATGAAGCTAAAACAACCCCACCAGATGGATTTCCAGATCCAAATGCATTGAATTGTAACGATGCTGTTGGCGAAAATATCCCATTACTTGATAAAAATACTCTTACAGCAGATATACCTCCACTTCCAGATTGTCCTGCTATTATGTCACCATAACCATCATTATTTACATCACCACAGGCTATGTTTATGGCATTTGTTGCTGTACCAAATGATGTTATTTGCCAACAATGATTTCATTTATTCCATCATTATTAGTATCGCAGGAACTTAAAACAACTTTTCCTTCTGTATTTCCACTACCAAAGCCAGCAAACTGCCATGCTGGACTTGATAAAAAAGAACCATTTGTGGGCAAAAATACTCTTACTTGAGAAATGCTGCCAATTCCATATTGCCCTGCTATTATTTCATTCCCTGCATTAGAAACAGGAATAATCATTGATGCTAATACAATGCCAATCATTAGTAAATAAAACCAGATACGCCTTTCTTTTTTAGCTGCTTGATCAAATGCAATATTAATCTCAGGTTTAGAATCAGTAAAACTAAATTTATGTTGTGGCATATTTTTATACATAATCAACAAGTATATAAAAATCACTGTTTTTGCTAAGTAGTAACTAAATTACTGCGTGTTCTTAATATTTGCATTAATTACAAATTTTTCAAAAAAAGAATTATGGAACATCAATCAATAAAACTTAAGTAATAATGGCAGGGTCAAGCCCCTTTTTTGCCCCAGAAAGTGTTTTAAAATATCACAACACCAATTGCCTCTTGGTCTGCATTGCCT
>JAGVYC010000001.1 GCA_018303485.1 Candidatus Woesearchaeota archaeon | reverse complement strand
TTGAAAAGTTAAGAAGGATAATACTGCTGAGATTTGAGAAAGAGCAATCATTTTCTCATGAAATTAAACAATTTTGAGCTGAAGAAAATCTTGTATATCAAATTAAAGAACCAGACTGGAATTATATTTCCATGCCTCAAATAATAAGGGGTTAATGATTCCCTTATGTAAAGAAGGTATGCCTTTAACTTTGAGCGGTCCTTGTAGCTTTCATATGCAAATCTTTCCCTTATATTGAGCATTTCTTCTTCTGTGATGTTTGGATTGTAGAGAGAGGTTCCTGTGTAATAAGATATGGAGTAATCTTTTTTTCTCAGCAAATTTTTTTTCTTGCAAAATTCATATAATTCTGAACCGGGAAATGGATTGAAAATCGAGACCTGCAGCGAATCAGGCATTGCCTTCTTATTTAGCTCTATTGTTTTTTTTATCTGCTCTTTTGTCTCCAGCGGCAAGCCAATCATGTTCAGTGACATTGTGTTAATGCCATATTTTTTTGCGAGATGAAATGCATTTATTATCTGCTGGTCGCTTATGTTCTTTTTCAGAAGCTTGTTCCTCATTTCTGGATCTCCAGATTCTATTGCAAGATTAATCCTGTTGCAGTTTGATTTTTTTAACAATTGCATGACCTCTTCATTGCACAAATCAGCCCGGGCATCGCATTCAAATGGGATGTTTATTTCCTTTGGATATTTCTCGCTGAATTCCTTGAGTCTTCTGATGTTCATGTTGAATGTTTCATCAAAGAAGATTATTTCCCGGATATTGTATCTTGCCGACAGTATCTTAAGGTCTTTTATAATCCTGTCAATTGAAAGATACCTTACGAATTTTGAGCCCTTGTAGAGATTTTGCATTGTCGGGTTGATGCAGAATGTGCACTGGAAGGGGCAGCCTCTTGTGGCTATGTAATCAAACTGGCCGTTTCTGGCTTTAAGGTATTTTTTCATGTCAAAGATATCATAGTCAAACATTGGAAGGTCATCAAGGTTTTCTATCAGTGGTCTTACTGGGTTTTTTATCACCTTGTTGCCCTTGTTGAACCAGAAATTTTTTACATTGATGTAATCATGCCCTTTTTCTATTTTTTCAACAAGCTCTAATAATGCATGTTCGCCCTCACCTATGCAGATGCCATCAAAGCACTTATGGCTTATTGCATCTTCCGGGTCTATTGTGGGATGGCTGCCGCCAACAAATATAGGGATTTCGGTATTATTCTTTCTTAGGAATTCTGCAAATTTTACAGACTGCAAGAATTCTGTGCTTCTTGCTGACATGCATAAAATATCCGGATTGAATTCTTTTAATTGAGCTAGTGCATTTTCATGGCTAAGGTTGAATGTAAAATCAAGCAGTGATGTTTCATGGCCATTTGCCTTTAAAATTGCAGAGAGGGATGCAGCTCTCAAATCGCAATATGGTATACCCATTACATTTATGTAGCAAAACATTACTTTCATTTTGAAATTTCCTCGTTTTGTGATGTATATTTTCCCGTTTAGAAAGGTTTATATAATTTTGTAAGAGGGTTTATTAAATTATTTGTTTTTACCATGACATCGCTAAATCTGGGGATAATTGGACTTGGTTACTGGGGGCCTAATCTGCTTAGGGACTTCAAGGACATTCAAGATGTAAGGGTAAAATATGCATGCGACTTGGATAAAAACAAGCTTGAAAATTTAAGGGCAAAATACCATGATGTTTACCTTGAGATTGATGCGGAGAATATGATTAAAGATCAAAGCCTTGATGCAATTGTTATATCAACTCCAGCAAGCACCCATTATGAACTTGCAAAAGCAGCATTGGAAAATGGCAAGCATGTTTTCCTTGAAAAGCCAATGGCAAAGACTGTTGATGAATGCTCTAGCTTAGTTGAGATTGCTGAAAGGGGAGATAAGATTTTGATGATAGGCCATGTTTATGAGCATAATACTTTTATAAATTATTTAAAAAAATATATCTCTGAAGGCCAGCTTGGAAAAGTAGAGGAGATGTGGGCAACAAGATTTGCACTTGGACCTATCAGGAGCGATGTTACTGCGCTTTGGGATTTGGCTTCGCATGACATAGGAATATTTACATCATTATCTGGAAATAAGCCCGTAAGCATTTCTGCAAATGGCAAAAGTTACGAGGGCAAGGGCAAGCAGAGCGGAAGCGTTTCATTGTACCTTTATTTTGACAATGATATTGGTGGCGACATAAGAGTCAGCTGGGGTGCGCCTAATAAAATCAGGGAACTTTTAGTGATAGGCAGCAAGACAACAGGGCATTTTGATGAAGTTGCTTTTGACAGGAACCTTACATTTTATGATAGGGGTGTAGATCATATAGAGCCAGATGCTACATTCTCCCAATATAGATCAAAAATAAGAAAAGGGGTTGCAATATCTCCTTTTGTAGATTTCAAAGAATCATTAAAAGAGGAATGCAGGAACTTTATAGAATGCATTAAAAATGGTAGCAAGCCAATAACAGACGGGGAATATGGAATGAATGTTGTAAGGGTTTTGGTTGCTGCTGAAAGGTCTTTGAAAGAAAGAAAAATTGTTGAGATATAAAATGTACAAGGGCAACAAGATAATTATAATAATACCTGCATTGAATGAAGAAGGCAAGATAGGAAATACTGTAAGAAAGGCGAAGGAAAAATGCGAGAGAGTTGATGAAATTCTTGTAATAAATGACGGCTCTACTGACAAGACAAAAGAGGAAGCTGAAAAATATGGCGCACATGTAATAAGCTTTGAAACAAACAAGGGTCTGGGTTCTGCATTTAAGACAGCTTTCAAGTATGCGCAAGAAAAAAATTATGACATAGGCATAATAATGGCTGGTGATGACCAGGATGATCCAGATAGGTTAAATGACTTGATTGAGACAATAGTTGACAGGGGTTATGATATTGTGCATGGCTCAAGATATTTAGGCGGGTTAAGAGAAAAGGTTCCTTTGTTCAGAATAATAACAACAAAAATGTTCACATGGCTTTTTTCAGCTGCTGCAATGAGAAGTGTAACTGATGCCTCGACAGGTTTCAAGGCTTTTAAGGTTGAGATATTAAGGCACATTGACTTCAGCTTGAAATGGCTAGAAGACAGGTATGGAATTGAAACTTATTTTTCCATCATGGCAATAAAGAAAGGCTATAAGTTTACAGAGGTTCCAGTAAGGAAGTTTTATCATGAAACAGGATACAGCAAGATGAGGCCAGGAATTGATTATTGGTATAATGTAAAGCCGATATTGAAATGCATTTTTATGAAATAATGAATATGAGGGTTCCATTTGTTGATTTTGAAGATGAATTGAATGTTATTGGAAATGACATAGAAAGGGCTATAAAAGATGTGATAATTAGCAAAAAATTTATACTTGGGCCTAAAGTTGAGTTGTTTGAGAATGATTTTGCCAGACATTGCGGTTCTAAACATGCTATAGGTGTTTCTTCTGGCACTGCTGCTTTGCATTTGGCATTGGAATCATTAAATATTAAGGAAGGGGATGAGGTTATAATACCTGCCAATACATACATAGCTACTGCTTTGGCTGTTTCTTATACTAATGCTAAACCAGTTTTAGTTGATATAGATGAGAGTACTTACAATATTCATGCTTCTAAAATTAGAAAGAGCATAAGCGATAAAACAAAAGCTATACTGCCAGTACATTTATATGGGCAGCCATGCAATATAGACTCAATTGTTCAAATTGCAAAAGAAAGCGGGATAAAACTTGTATGGGATGCATGCCAGGCACATGGGGCTTTTTACAAGGGAAGAAATGTCGGCAGTTTGGATGATATTGTCTGCTTTTCTTTTTATCCTTCTAAAAATTTGGGGGCAATTGGAGATGGAGGGATAATAACAACAAATAATGGAGAGATAGCAGAAAGAATAAGGCAATTAAGAAATTATGGCCAGGAGAGAAGGTATTATCATAAGTTCATTGGATATAATGCAAGACTTGATGAAGTGCAGGCAGCAATATTGGATGTTAAACTGTTGTTTTTAGATGAATGGAATGACAAGAGAATAAAGACCGCCAGACAACTTTATAACAACTTGTTAAAGGGTGTATATCAAGTTAAAACTCCAATTGAAATTTACAATGTAAGGCATGTTTATCACTTGTATGTTGTTAGAGCAAAAAACAGGGAAAAACTGCAAGCGCATTTAAAATCAAAAGATATAGACACTTTAATACATTATCCCATACCAATACACTTGCAAGAAGCGTATAGCAATGATGGCTATAATCAAATAAATTTGGGCTATAAGAAAGGAGATTTTCCAGTAACAGAAAAATGCGCTGATGAAATATTGTCTCTACCCATGTATCCTGAAATAAAGGAAGAGCAAGTCAGGCATGTTGCTGATTCTATAAAAGAATTTTATGCTAAAGACAGATGAAAAGATTAATCATAACAGCTGATGAATTTGGGCAGAGCGAAGATGTAAATAAGGCAATTTGCGAATTGTTTAAGGAAGGACATATTACAAATACAGTCTTGATGGCAAATATGCTGGCAGCTGAAGAAGCAATAAGGCTCGCAAAACAAAACAAGATAAATACCGGGATACATTTTAATCTTACAGAAGGCAAACCATTGTCTGATATTGCAGATGTTAAAAGCTTGGTTGACAGAAAAGGAGAATTTCACAAGCCATTTCTTTTTTTAACAAGGTATTTTTTTGGCATGATAAATTTAGATGATGCTGAAAAAGAACTTAGTCTGCAGGCAAAGAAATTGCATGATGGAAAAATCAAGCTGACACATTTTGACGGGCATTGTTACATTCAAATGCTGCCCGGCTTAATGCGCATTATGATTAAAATAGCAAAAGATTATGGTATGAACAAAACAAGGCTGGCTTATGAAAAATGGTCTTACAAAGCAAACGGAATTGGCTCTTTTTTTGCATATAATTTCTGGTTCAGGAAGTTCTTGCCGTCGTTATTTAGAAATAAACTCAGAAAACTGCTGGATGAAAATTCTATTAAGCATACAGATAATTTTTATGGTGCCCTGATTATTGATGCAAATGACACCAAGGAAAAGCTGCTTTTGACATTAGATAAAATTGAAGAAGGCACTAGCGAATTAATGGTCCATCCAGGCTTGAATAGTGGAAAAAGAAGTGCTGAGAATGATGCATTAAATAGCGAAGCATTTAGAGATAAAATAAAGGCAAACGGAATTGAATTAATCAGCTATTTGGAATTGTGAGTAGGCATAGATTAGCAGTCTTGTTTTTCTCCAAGAATCCACATTCTTTTGCAAAGCTGCAATAATCGCTTTTAGTTATAATTTCAGTTACATTAAAATCTTTCAAGCCTTTTTCAAAACTGCAGTCTTTATCTATGAATTTATCCCTTATTTCTTGAATTGCATTCTTTAGCAAGATTTTGTTGTTGTTGATGTCTATGTATTTCAGGTTTTCATATTCTCTAAAATAGCCTATTGGTGTTTGCAGATCGTAATATGCTGCTGCATAGGCTGCAAGCTTTTCATGATAAACGTCTGATTCCTTGCCCATAATAAAATATTTTCCTTTTATTTCAGGGAACAATGAAAAGAACTCTCTGTCAAGGCTGTTATATGAATACCTTAGCTCTATGTTTGTCACATATATCAAGGAGAACAAAGAGAAAAGAATCAATGCTAATACAAGCAGCTTTTTTATTTTTAAGTTTTGTATTTTGAAGAGCAAAAACAATGAGAGGAATAAAAACAATAAATTATAAGGAGTAGTTGGAATATTTCTTAGTATTGGAACAAAGTATATGAGCCTTGACAAAATCAGCAAGTCCAATACAATGACAGGAACATAGAATTTTATATCCTTTTTGTTTTCTTTCAGGTAAAAAAATAATAATGCCAGAAGGGCTATGCTTAATGCAGTATTTGTTGATATTATTGATGATGGCTGCAATAGCTCTGAGAAGATGCCATAACTGTAAGCACCGTCTTTTACTTCTTGCGATATGCTAAAAAACGGAATCCACCAGAATGAGGCAGCTATTAATGCCAATAAGAGCAATGAAACAATTACAAGCCTTTCTTTATTGTTTTTTACCAGCAAGATGGACAATATCAAGATTGAGCTTGCGGTGAAAACATAGACATGGGTAAGCATGAGCAATGCAAACATTAATGGCAGGAATATTATTTTTACATCCAGCTTTTTATCTTTATAATAAATGATTGAATAAAAGAACAATGCAAACAATGCCCATGCGAGCAATTCTGGAAATCTGCCTGTTCTGATAGCGTAGACAGAAACTATGTAGCTGAAGAAAAATGAAAGGAAAAACAAGGCAGTTTCTAATCTACTAAAACCCTGGTTCTTGCTTATTAGGTAAATTCCTGCAAGGCCTATAAGGTAAGTTACAATCAATGCGGCATAAACTGTAAAAAGGTAGTTGTTAATTATCTTGTACAGAAACAAGCCAAGGTAGCTCCAGCCAGGAGAATATAATTCAAAAAGGGCAAATCCATTATACCAGTTTGGAACAATATTGTGAAAGCCGTAGTTATCTAGGAAGAATATGTTTGCTATGTGTATTGGCAAGTCTCCTGCTGACCACAATGGAAAATATTTTGTTAAGGATGCTGAAACTGCAAGGACATAAATCATGATAGCTGAAAATACTGCCAATGGAATGTAGAGCAATTTTCTAGCCATTTTTATAAAGCCGGATACCATCGATTTCTTTAATTAAATTTAAATCAAGCTTGTGTTTTGTAATAACATAGTCATAATCTTTTATTTCTTCTGGATTTCCGACTATGATATTGTCGTTTATGAAAAATCCAGCTACACTTGACATGTTATTTTCGCATAAGGAAGATTGGTTTGTCCTTTCTATTTTACCAATGCAGTCTCTTGCATCTATTAATACTGTTGAGTAATTGTCTTTGTCAATTTTGTTTAATGTATAACCGATCTGCATTTGGCTGCTTCTAAACCAGTAATTATCCGCATTATATTTGGTTATGCCATATGAAGCTATGTTTGTTAATATGAAAAATGAGATTGCAATCAATGCTAAAGTTTTAAGGCCGAA
Organism: Candidatus Woesearchaeota archaeon; assembly: GCA_018303485.1. Taxonomy (GTDB): domain Archaea; phylum Nanobdellota; class Nanobdellia; order SCGC-AAA011-G17; family JACPNG01; genus JAGVYC01. Next base: position 11,158 of record JAGVYC010000001.1, on the reverse strand, counting down.
TTTTTTAAGGTAGATAAACAGCAGTGAAATAAGCACAAAGGTAATGCCAATCATTATTAGGATTTGCCAGCTGAAGATTACTTCAAGGTTTGTTTTGCTGAAGAGCAAGAATTCTATAATATATTTGTATATGCCGATTGATGCCAGTGGAATGTTGTTTGGCGGAAGTAAAAATGTAATTGCCAACTGAGAGCTGAATAAGAGCAAGAGCGAAGAAGCTATTATATATTTGTTCAGTTTATTATAGTATTTATTAAAGTTCATGAATCCAATTATAAACACCAATGGTAATAATAGGTCTATATACCTGCCAATCGGCCTTTCTGTAAAAAAGGATATTGGGCTTTTGTAGATTATGCTGCCTGTTGCATGGTTTGCCGCTATTAAAATATAAAGCAGCAGTGTTATTGATGTTAAAAGATAAAATAAACTTTCTTTGGAATTATCCTTGTAATTGTTTTTTAATAAAGCTATGAGGGTTAAAATGCCGAATATTATGAAGCTTGATAGAATAATATAGCCGGAGTATAAAATCACCCAGTTTACCAAAGGCAGTATATAATCTTGATGCCTAGAATAAGCTGTTATATCGCTGAGCGTATTGTAAGAGAATATGCTGCCAAAAGAAATTATGTTCCTTATAAACCATGGCAAGATAATCAAGGAGATTGCAGCATATGCCAGCATTATATTATATAATTGAGATTTTACATATTCTTTTTTTAATATTGAATTTATTATGAAAAATAAAAATGGCAGGGCGATTAATATTATGGCGCTGGTTTTAGTTAAAAATGCCAAGGCAATAAATACACCTGACAAGATGAAATATAATCTTTTACCTGATGCAAATGACTTGTAAAGGAAATAAAATGAAAACATGAATAATGGATATAGCAAGTTTTCCGCCAATAAATAAGGGGCAAAAGAAAACATTGATGGAAATAAGGCAATTGTTATTGTTACAAGTAGGCTGTTTTTATTGTCCAAGAATTCCTTGGCCAGCAAGTAAGATGGAATTATGATTAATGCTGAAATCATGGCATTTATGAATTTCATGAAAAAATAGATTACTTGCATATCCTTGAAGATATAAGCAATTGACAAAATAATCGGATATAACGGCTGGTAAAACATTACTTTAATATTATGTATGCTAAAATCATGGCTGAAGAAAAAAGACCTTGCAAGCTTTGCGTAGTAATACTCGTCGCTAAATGCACTTATTGATGGTATGAAGTAGGATAAAATAGTCTTGGCTATTACAATGATTACAAATAACAAAATAAGATTCTTTGTTTCATGCTTCATGAGAAAATGGGCTGTTAGTTAGATTTATTAATATTCCTTAAATGCAGTTTTCCAATAAGCTTGATTATCAGATAAATGCCGAGCAGGATTAGAAGAACAATCCAATACTGTTCTGAATAAAATAAACCAATGCTGTATGCCTGCCATGAGAAGGGAAACAAAAGCAAGCCCTGAATGTTGTATAAAATGGGCTTTGTTGTCATATCAAGCAGTATGTGGAATACAGCACCTATTGATACCAATAAAAATGTTTTTTTTGCATCATACTGAAAGATCAATGTCAGTAAAAAGCTGAATAATAAAACTCCTGCTATTGTATGCAATGGATAGAAAAACCAAAACATGAAATTCAATGGAACTGGTGTTAAAAGGGCCAATGTATAGGTTTTTAGTATTATATCTGGGAGTATTGAACCAAGCACAACAAGGCTTTTCTTTTTTACATTCAACAGTTCAGCTATTATCAGCCCAAGCAGGATGTGGCTTATCCAGTCAGGCATTTTCAAAACCTCTTGGTGTTAATTTCCATTCCTTAAATAAGAAAAACAAGAATAAGAATAAACCAATGAATGAAAAAAGGTATTTGCCATCACTGTAATTGTTGTATCTTATTTCTTTTGCTTCAATGTAGCCTTCTTTTTTATAATAGCCTGTGAATGTAACCATTCCATTTTTTGGCTTTTGCATGTTCGGGTATTTTACTGTTATATAATCATTGCCGAATCTTGCAGTAAAAGAGTCTTTTGTTATGCTCTCTATTTTAACCTGCTGTTCTGTCAGCACATTATCATATTTTTCCGGAGCTTTTATGAAATCAGATATTGACAGATAATATTTATCGTGCTCTAAATAAGAATAGGACATAATTGAAATTAATAATAAAAATGCCAATAGATGATATATTTTTTTCATATTAAAACCTTCTGAAGTTATGCCCTTCGTAAAATGTCCTGTATAATTCAACTATTTTCTTTGTCTTGTATGCTTTTACTATAGCGTCTTTTACAAGCGATGGTTGCTGCAAGGCTAATAGGATTGTGTCATATATCAACAGGGGCTTAAGCATCATTTTTAAACCACTCTTTTTAAGAAATTCATTGTTCAATTCCTGCTGCAGTCTTGTTAATTGTTCTGCTGGAATCTTTGAATTTACATAGGATTTTAATTCTACACCACCATGGTGAAGCAAATTGAAATTCAGGTCGTTGAAATTCAAGCTTAGATCATTATAAAGTTTTGTTCCAGGGTAAGGGGTTGTTATAAAAAACTGGGTGTAATCAGCGTTTATTTCTTTTGCTAATTTTCTAGTTAGTTCTATTTCTTCTGTTGTTTCTGTCGGATTGCCGATCATAAAGGTGGCACACGTATTTAGATTATATTTTTTAAACAAGCTGAATGCATTCCTAACTTGCCTGACTGTTATTGCCTTGTTAAGCAGATTTAATATTCTCTGGGAGCCAGACTCGACACCAATGTCTACTTGAATGCAGCCAGCTTCTTTTAGGTTCTTCAACAAACTATCTGAAGCAGTGTTTGCCCTTAACTGCACTCTGAATTTTATCTTTTTGTTTAATTTTCTTCTTATTATCTCGCTGCAGATTTCAATGGCTCTTGCTTCGTTAAGCGAGAATGTATCATCTGAGAAGGCTATTGCTTTTATTTTGTAATCTTTTGCTAAGTGCTCTATTTCATCAACTACTTTAAGCGGGGAGATGAACCTTACTTGCCTGCCAAACATAACCTTGCTGGCACAATAACTGCAGTCGTAAACACATCCTCTTGAAGACATCATATTTGTTCCGTTTAACCATTGACCCCGCATAACCATCCATCTCATAAAATACCATCTTGGAAATAGGTGCCTGGCTGGCAATGGAAGTTCATCCAGATTTTGGATCAATGGCCTTGGCTCGTTAACAAATACATCATTATCTTTTTTATAGGCCAAACCCTTTACCTTGCTTAATGGCTCGTTGTTATTTACGGCTTTAATCAAGTCCAAGAATGTATATTCGCCTTCGCCAATAATGACATAATCAATTGCGATGTTGGACAATGATTCTTTTGGCAGGGCAGTAACATGAATGCCGCCGAAAACAATAGGGATATTTTTATTTGCATGCTTGATTCTCTTTGCTATGCCAAGGGCTTTGTTAAATGTAGCAGACATGCATGAAATTCCAACAATATCTGGTTTGAAATCCACTATTTTCCTTTCAATATCGTATTCTTCATAAGGCAGTGGGTCGTACACTTCAACAGAATACCCTTCTTTCTCAAGCACGGCTGCAATATAGGCTATGCTTAAGGGTATGCACCTGTTATGTGTGTAATGTATTTGCATTAACAATATTTTTTGTATATTAGGCATTTTTTAGTTGCTTATTTGTTTTATTGAAAATTTATCTTTTTTAAACAAGTAGAATATTCCTGAGACTTCACGAGGAAACCTTTTGTTTATTGTGTAATCATAGCATAAGTCCAAGAGGTAATGCAATGAAACACCGAAAAATAAGGGGTATGCCCAGGGAAAATAAACTGAAAGGGCCAGCAAAATTATAAATACCTCTATATTATGAAAAAGCAGGAAAACTTTGACCCTGGTTTTTTTTAAGTAAGGGCGCAGCTTATTTGGGTAAAATTTTGCCGCTGATTTTAAACTGTATTTTTTAAATGCCATTACATAAAGCACATAATGGTCGAAGTCTATGAAAAATGTACCTATAAAAAATAATATTCCGTATATGGGCTTGATAAAACCAAGTATTAATGCTGGCAATAGTGCTGTAATAAGATGATATCTTGGTAGCATAGGCTAGATCTTTCCCATATATTTAAAAATTTTTGTGTTGTTATTTTATTGTATTTTGCTGCATATTACTTTACCTTTAGCAAATAACCATCAGGATTAAATGTTATGAAGAATTTTTCTTGTTTCTTGTCTATTATGAAATCATTGTTTATTTTTAAGAAATCATGAATGGCTTCCATAGGACCAGGGCCAAATTCTGGAAACACAGGATGGCTGTTGATGTTGCTGTCTTCAACTATAAGGTAATTACCCTTTGTGACAAATTCATTGTAGATTTTTAATTCCTCAAAGACATGATCCCTTGTATGGTTTGAATCAAGAATAACCATGACTTTTTCTCCTGGCTTTATCATGGATTTTATTTTTTCTTTTGTTTCCTTTGCTATTGACGACCCAAGGAGATATGTTATTCTATCATGCATTGGGCGGTCTTTTAAATGAGCGATGTCTATGCTTATAATCCTGCCATGTTTAACTATGTCGCACATTGAAGCAAAGAAAAAGGTGCTTCCACCCAAATCTGTACCGCATTCTATTATTAAATCAGGCTTATGGCTAAAAATTATTTCCTGGTAAACCCAGAGGTCAAATGGGCATTTTCTTACTGGAACTCCAAGCCAGAATGTCTTGCTGAATGCATGCGAGTCAAAATAAATCTCGTGAAATTTGTCTATGGCTTCCTGGTTTGTTTTTGGAGGAATATACACATTATGGTAAATAAGATTCTGCAATTTTCTCAATTCACTTCTTATCAAGCTTATTGGCTGCCTCAACATTTTTAGTAGTGAGAATAGGAATATTTATTAAGCTTTTTGTTTTATTGATGTTGAATGGTAAAGGTGGGGATAATTGGCGGTTCTGGTTTGGATGATCTGGATATATTTGAAGACAGAAAAGAGATTTATACTGATACAAGATTTGGAAAGCCTTCTGATGCACTAATTCTAGGAAAGATAAAAAATGTTAATGTTGTATTATTAGCAAGGCATGGGAGAAAACATACAATAATGCCTGGCAATGTTAATTATAGGGCAAATATACTTGCTTTAAAGGAACAAGGTTGCACTCATGTTATTGCTAGTACTGCTTGTGGATCTTTAAGAGAAGGGATTGATCCAGGATGCCTGGTTTTTATTGACCAGTTCATAGACAGGACAACAAAACGGCATAGTACATTTTATGACAAGGATGAAGTTTGCCATATACCTATGAATGAACCGTTTTGCAGTAATTTAAGGAATATGCTTGTTGAAAGCGCGAAAAGATATGGTTATAAACACATGACAAAAGGAACAATTGTTACAATTGAAGGTCCAAGATTCAGCAGCAAGTCTGAAAGCCATATGTTCAGATCTTGGAATGCTGATGTAATCAATATGTCAACTGTGCCAGAAGTAGTATTAGCAAGAGAAGCTGGCTTATGCTATGCTGCAATAGCTATGAGCACTGACTATGACTGCTTTTTGGAAGACAGACCTAGTGTAACAATTAACGAGGTTTTAAATGTCATGAAAGAGAATGCTGAAAGGGTAAAAAACATATTTTTGGATGTTATTCCCAGGGTAAATTATGAGGGTTGCAGTTGCAATGAAGCAATAAAGACAGCAATTATAAAATAATAAATTATTTAAATAGGTAGATATTAGCAAATAAGAGGTGAAATTTGATGAATGAAGATGTTGAGTATATTATTGCGGCAATTGCCATAATCTCTGCTGCTGGTTTGTTATTTTTTGGTTTTGGTGATGTTACTGGATATTATAGCAAGGAGATAACTTCTACAACTGTTGATGTTAGCCCTAGCATAATAAATGCTGGTGAATACATAGACATAACTGTTAATGCAGCTGGAAAAAGGGGCGTTGACAGTGATTTTAGGGTGTGCAAGGACAATAAATTATGCTTTTCAAGTGGTTCTCTACATTGTACAGGATATGGGTGTAGGGGAGAAATTAATGTAAATTATAGAGTACCTAGTGATTTAATTGCTGGAAAATATTTTGTTAAGGTAAGAGACATGAATACTGGGGAGGATGTTAGGGGGTATTTCGAAGTAGAATGAATAAAAGTTATTACTTGATAATAGGTAATGTATGGAGGAGTTTTTAGAAAGCTTTATATACAAGATATCTGTAAATTGATATTTAGTATAATCATGTTAAAAAAAAGGAGGCAGATTATAATGGATGTTAAAAAAGCATTTTATCCTATTTTATTGGTTTTAATCTTAGTTTCTAGCTTATATATTATTGTTGGAAATGCTAATCTCGCTCAGAGCAATATAACAGTATCAGGTGTTAGCCCTTGGAGTGATAGCAGAGAGAATGGCACTATATATGATGTTGTACAGAGGAATGGAACTAATGCAAGGTATAATTTAACAATAGCCTTGCTTGATGATGGAGATTTGTTTATAATAGCTAATATAACATTGCCGAGTAATTTAACCTATGAGCTTCCTAATTTAGCGGATGTTAATGGAAGCAAGAGTGGTTTAGATCTTATAGATGGTTACTTCAATCAGACAGGAGTTAATGATACTACAAGTTATAGGGCACATAATGAATCAGACGATGCTTCAGGGAATATTGCCAGGTTCCTTAGAATTTCATTTTACAATAATAATTCTATGACTAATGGTACTGAGACAGGTGTATTTAGCATTAATGTAACAGCAATTGGTTCTGATGAAGCTACTGATTATAGAGCAGTTGGAAGCAGCATTAATGTTGATTTAGTGCCACAAACATGGATGATTAAGCTCAACATGACTAATGGTTCTGGTCATGAATTCAATTTAACTACATATATTGACTATGCGCCACCAAGGATAACAGCCTTGAATATAACAGATGGCAATGGAACAATATTCAATGACTTTAATGGCACAGTTGGCGGCGGTCAACTAGACCAATATAACTCAAGGATTTTTGTTAATTTCAGCGATCAGCAAACAGCATTATTGAGCGCTAATGCGAGCTCATTGACTGTAACAATGACAGTTAATGAAACAAATATGAAATCTTTGAACATGTATTATTTATGCAATAGCACGGTTGATGAAACAGAGACAAGCATTATAAACAATGCATCATTGAATGCATTTTATGAAAATGTTTCGATGAGCACATCTGATATAAGCAGCCCATTCTTGTATACAGGAGCTATTGATCTTGATGATTGCATGGCGTTGAATGGCGGTGGCAATAATATTACAACAGTCTTTTTCCAGGTGGCTGATAAGGCTGGATGGGTAAGAAACATGAGCTTCTATCGGACAGGAGGGGCAACAGAGCAACTAGCTGCATTTAGGATTAATATTACTAATAATGTACCGGCTGTCCTGGCAATTAATGTATCTGACACTACTGGAGGAGCAGGTGCAGTTACATTGTTAGCTGGGTCAGGTCAACTTAATGGTGTTGGCGGTGATTTTGTCTTAAGTGGTGCTAAGATTACAATAAACCTTTTGTTTTATGGTGCAAATATGGCAAGTAATGCAACAATGTATTATATAATAAATAGCAGTGTTTCATATACTAGCATAAGAGACCTAGACTTCTTTGAGGAAGGAAATAGGGTAGACCTGAAGAACATTACAGATAGCACTCAAAGGGGATATATAATATATAATGGAACATTAGCACCTGATGGCATTGATGATGATAGTGATGATGATGACATAAATGATACGAATACAAGTACATATGTAAACTTCTTGATTGTAGGATGGGTAAATGATACAGGTATAAGCTTAACAGCAAATGCCAGCAATAATTCATACACTTATAGATATAGGGGTGCATTTGGCGTTGATGGTCAGAATCCTAGTCCAACACTAACAGCACCATCTGATACTACAATAGATGTGCAGGATTCAATAGCATACAAATGTAGTGGAAGCGATGGTGATGGCAGCGGAGTTAGTACTTGTGATTTGAAGTTCACAAGGCCTGATGGCACTACAGTAACATATACTACATGCAATTCCAAGACAATAAACGCAGGTGATACTGGACAAGCTGGAACTTATACTGTTGACTGTAAGGTAACAGACACTGTTGGAAATGCAGCAACAGCTACATCAAAGACATTTACTGTATTGCATCATATATCTGGTGATACAGGTGGCGGTGGCGGCGGTGCTGGTGGAGCTCCAGCTGTGGATATTGATTTAACTACAGCAGATAGTGTTTCAGTTGGTGGTTATAAAGGAAATGACAAAACCTTTACATTAGGAGGAGCTGAACATACAATAACGTTTACAGATGTTGGCGATAGTTCAGTGACATTAACTATAGAATCAAATCCAATTGTTGTTACACTAGCTGTTGGAGAAACAAAGAGCCTTGATTTGAACAATGATGGCATTAATGACTTAGATTTGACCTTGAATAGTATATCTTCTGGAAAAGCAGATGTTACAATGAAGAAGCTTGCAGAAGGCGCTGCGAAGTTGGTTGAAGAGGAGAAAGCATCTGCTGCTGAACAAGCTGGTGAAGAAGAAGGAGCAGCACCAACAGAAGGAGCAGTAGAAGTACCTTCAGAAGAGGTTAAAGCAGGCACAAGCACAGGGGTAATAATAGCAATTGTGCTAATAATAATAGTGCTTGCTGTTGTTGGCTATTTGTTCATAAGAAAGAGAAGCTAAAAGGCTTTTCTTTAATTTTCTTTTTCTTATTATTTTATATTTTTCACTCTATAAATATTTATAAACCTAGAAAGAAGAGCAATAGCATGAAAAGATGGCTGATTTTAGTTTTGTTTATTCTTTTTGCTAATTATGCTTATGCTGGAGATGTGCACTACTTAGATTTTAGTGAGGAAAAGGTAATAATATTAACAATGGCTGAGAGGGATGTTGCGAGATTTATGTTTCCTGTAAGAGATTATTTTAAACCTTATCTTAAGGATGGCAGGGAACAGATAGAGTTTGAGGAAAGGGAGAAAGAGCAGGTATTTATGCTCAGGGAAACACAGCATCAATTAAACAAGACCTTGGCTGATGTGACATTCTTTATAGAAGGTGCTGAAACACCACAGTATGCTACTTTGATGAAAAAAACTTCCTTGAAAATGGATTTTGACAGGGATAGTGTTAATGACATGGAAATAAGAGTCCTGGATTTTGCTGAGGATTCTGACAATGTAACTTTTGAGTTTGTTGTAAGCGACAAGATTAATGCTGAATATAAACCAACGCATTTTGTGAATAGAACAGATACAAACAGCAATATTAATAGCAGTAGTGGAAATAATTTAGATATTATAGGTTATTTGAGAAATATAGCGAATAAGTCTTATAAAAATTGGGAGATAAGCATATTAATTGTGATAGTTGTATTGCTGATGGTGTGGAACAAAAGGCCTATTGAAAGGTTTTTAAGAAGGAATTTTTAATCTATACTTTTTAATTTTTTTGCAACAAAGCGCTTTCTTAGCCTTAACTTAAGCTGTTCTTCTTGTACTGGTGGTGGATTGCTCTTTAGGAAAGAGGGTATGGCAAAGTCAAAAAATCTCTGGCCTGTCTTTTTTTCAAGATAAGGTTTGTTAATATTATCCAGTGTTCCTTTGCATGGATGTTTCATGTCACAAGAGTCGCATTTTCTACCCCAATCAGGCGAGATATTGCCTTTCTGAACAGCATATTCTGTTTCTTCAATCATCTTTAAGAGCATGAAGAAATGCTCATTTTTTCTTATAGTCTTATGGATAGGGTTTGCTGCTGTGGTCTTGGCGTCTTTTGGAATGTAGAATGAATCCGTCATATAAAGTTCCAATTGAAAATCTTGATTAGCCCAAATTGGGTTGCCCATAAATCTCTTTCGTTTTTCTCCCATGCTTAATTTCCTAGCAAATTCTTCATTACCAAAGCATATGGCTCCCACTGCAATGTTATATAGTGTTAGTTGAGGACTATAATCCAATTTCATTTCACCCATCCATGGCCTGCCTGATTTGTAGTCTCTTATTATTATCTTTCCATCTTTTTTCCTTATTTCATCAATCCTGCCATTTAAATTCCATTTCTTTACTACAAAACTGAAAGGAATCTCGCTGTATATGGGTGGACCTTCATTTATGAGCGAGCTATAAAGACCCTTGCAGATGCTTTCTAACTGCGAGCGTATAAACCATTTCTCATTCTCATTGCTCCATTCTATCTTTTCTTTTGCTTTTTCATCTGCGATAATTATGCTAGTCCATTTTCCTTGGATGTATTTAGCAAAACTTTCTGCATCATAATATCTTTTTCCATTTTTCTTTTTGTTTGATTCTTCTGGTGTGCCATTCTTTTTCCAGAGATTTTCTATGCTTTCATGCAATAAAGATCCTTTAACATAAGCTGATAATCTTGCTGGTTTTGGCCTATTTGGATCTATATATTTTAGGTAATACCTCATCTTGCAATAATTTGCTGCATCTATTTTAGAAACCGACCATTTGGCAATAGACATGCTTTTGCATATAAAATTTGGATTTATAATGATTATGGCGGGAAAGAAGTAATATAAAATGTAGTAAAATAAAATGTAGTAAATGTTAAGATTTATGCTAACGCCTGGAGCAGGATTTGGACCTGCATATCCTTGCGGAAACTGGTTTTCGATAGCATTTTATAAGATTTATGTTAAAGATAAACCGCTATGGCTACTCTTTCCTGGAATTTAGACTTTTGATGCTAAGGTGGATTGTAGATTTGGGTTTCTAACTTAATCTCCTTCCTCAATCTAAGCTTCTTTGCTAATGCTGGGTTTCATATAGGCTATTTTCCCTTCCTTATCAAATGCAATTTTATTTCAGTTTGGGTTAATACCCCATAGTTCGCTATGGCTGTAAATTGCAATTTCTCGGAAGATTTTCAGCAAATCCACAAAATTTCCTGATTTTCACAGCATAGTTTTTAAAGAGCAAAAACATATATTGATCAGAGGTAGCAGGAAAATCCATTTCTTTATGACATTCACTCCCAGGCATTGCAAAACATAAACCAAAGAATAAGCTATGCATTCAACAACTTTTACAGGAGAGTAA
>JAGVYC010000025.1 GCA_018303485.1 Candidatus Woesearchaeota archaeon | reverse complement strand
GATTTTATAGAAATTGAATATACTGCAATCATAAAAGAAGGCAGTATTGTATTTGATACAACTGATGAAAAAACAGCAAAAGAAAACAAGCTGCATGATAAGAATGTCAATTACAAGCCAATTGTTGTATGCCTGGGAAACAAGGAGCTAGTGCCAGGGCTTGATGATTTTTTAGTTGACAAGGAAACTGATAAGGAATATGAGGTTGAGATAAGAGCAAAAGAGGCATTTGGCGAAAAGGATTCAAAATTATACCAGCTCGTAAATACGCATAAATTCTTAAAACAAAACATAAGGCCTTTTCCCGGACTGCAAGTAAACATAGACAATATACTTGGGATTGTCAAGTCAGTTTCTGGCGGCAGAACAATGGTTGATTTTAACCATCCATTGGCTGGAAAGGATGTTATCTATAAAGTAAAAATTAACAAGATATTGGAAGACACTAATGAAAAGATAAGGTCTTATTTGGATAAAACCATTGGTAAGGATGCTAAATTTGAATTTGAGAGTAAAAAACTGATTATTGAATCTAAAATTCCAAAAGAACTGCAGAAACCATTGAGCGAGGCTCTAAAAAAAGCCATAAGTGATATTGAAGAAGTGGAGTTCAAATCAGATTAATATAGTATAGTAAAGAACAAATAAATTTATAAACAAAAACAGCATCGGGAATATGTTCTAATATAAAGGGGTGATATAATGCAGGGTGATTTAAGGCTAGAATATGTCCAAAGAACAACAGCCCAGATTGATGAGGAGCTGGAGCAGTTATTGGCTCAGCAAAGGGCTAAAATTAAGGTTGTTGGGTGCGGCGGCGGCGGAAACAATACAGTACACAGAATGACAGAAGTTGGAATTGTTGGCGCTGAGACTGTTGCTATCAATACTGATGCTCAAGATTTGTTATATACGAATGCTGATATAAAAATTCTTATTGGGAGGCAGCTTACTAATGGATTAGGGGCTGGTTCTATACCCCATATTGGAGAAGAGTCTGCAAGAGAATCTGAATTTGAGATAAAGCAAAGATTAAGCGGAGCTGACATGGTCTTTATAACTTGTGGCTTAGGCGGAGGCACTGGAACTGGTTCAGCTCCTGTTGTTGCTGAAGTTGCTAAGAAATCTGGTGCATTGACTGTTGCTATTGTAACATTGCCATTTGAGATTGAAGGGCATAGAAGGTATGAAAATGCCATGCTGGGATTAGAGAAGCTTGAAGGCATTGTTGATACATTGATTGTTATACCTAATGACAAACTGCTGGAATTAGCCTCTGATTTGCCGCTGCATACTGCATTTAAGGTAGCGGATGAAGTTTTGACAAATGCTGTTAAGGGAATTGCTGAATTAGTAACAAGGGCTGGTTTGGTAAACCTGGATTTTGCCGATATAAGAACAATAATGAGTGATGGCGGTGTTGCTATGATTGGTGTTGGAGAAAGCGATACTGAAAATCGATCATTAGAGGCTGTTGAAAAGGCTATAACAAATCCTTTATTGGATGTTGACATTGGCGGAGCAAGTGGTGCGTTAATCAATGTTACCGGCGGCAGAGACATGACATTGCATGAGGCAAAGCAGGTTGTTGAAGCTGTTTCAAAAAAACTTGATGAAGATGCTAAAATAATCTGGGGTGCTCAAATATCTGATGACATGGAAAAGACAATAAGGGTAATGCTGATTGTTACTGGTGTTACAAGCCCGCAGATTTTTGGAACTAGGAATACAGCTAAAGACAAAACCAAGAAAAATATTGAAAGAGAGCTTGGAATTGAATTCTTGAATTGAAAAATTAAGGCAGAATAAAATTATAAACCATGCCCTTATTATTCATAATCTTATATATTTTTCAAACTTTAGATAATTTTCTAATATTCGTTAATTTTATAAATAAAAAATAATTAATATAGTTTATGAATTTTTTAGTAGTTGGAGATTTGCATGGCAACAAGCCAAAAATACTTGCAAAGGATTTTGATGCAATAATAACTACAGGCGATTTTTGTTCTGATAAACATTTGAATCCCTTATATAAGGCATGGTTTGGTTATTTGAAGAAGGAGAAAGAAAGTCAGTTAAGTTTTTCTGAATTCGTTGTTGATATGATTGGCAAAAAAAGGTTAAGAGAGCTGGAAACCGAATCGCTTAAAGGCGGCAGAAAGGTATTAGAATTTTTAAATTCATTTGGCGTGCCTGTTTACATTGTTCCTGGAAATTGGGATCAAAGTTACGGGAAAACAAAAATAAAAAACTCTGACGCAAGTGATTATAATTATATTAAATCTTTTTTGGATTATTATCTTGCTGACAAAACAAATCCATACTTAACAAGAGGATTGAGGAATATTAAGGACTGTCAGTTTAAGCTCCATAAAATAAAAGAATATAATATAATTGGTTATGGTTTAAGCAGCGGACCTGAGTATTATGCTAAAAAGCTAAAAAAAAGAAAGTTCAGCAAATCAGAGTCTTTAAAATTAAGAAACGCTTATCAGAAGATAATGAATAAGTTGGCAGAGAAATGCAGTAAAAACAATGGAAAAATAACTGTATTTTTAACGCATAATGTTCCTTATGGCATGAAATTAGATGTTGGGTTTGATAAAAATTCATACGCTTATAAAAAACATCTTGGTTCTTCTATAGCTAGAGATTTTTGCAAGAGATACAAGCCATTAGTCTGCATAGGTGGTCATATACATGAGCATTTTGGAAAATGCATACTTGGAAAAACAACTGTTATTAATGCAGGATATGGTTTTAAAGGCAATGTTATTTTAGAACTTAATGATAGCAAAATAAAAAGACTAAAGTTTGTTAAGTGATTAATTATATGCTTTTGCCACTTCAACGTATTCTCCTTTTGCTATAATTTTTATTTTTTTATTGTTTTCAAAGCATAAGAATTCATTTGCTTTTATATTTGGAATTGTCAGCATTAAATTTATATTGTATGCATTAAGCGGAATAAAAAACATGTTCTTATCTTTGGATAATTGTATAAGCTTTAAATCAGTATCGCTGATTAAGTTTTTATTTATTTGGCCCTGCCTGCTGTAAAAACAAATGCGCTTTATCTTGTTGGGCAGGTTAACAGGTATTAATTTAAAACTTTCAACGTCTGAATAGTAGATTTTCTCAGATTCTTTTTTAAAATCCTGGATGAAGTCAGCAATCTGGGCCTCTGAAGCAACATCTGAAAGTTTCATTATGTATTTTGCACCGAAAAAGAGAATAAATGCTGCTACAACAAGAGCTAGTATCCAGACAAAAGGCTCTCCAATTAACTGGCCTCTTTTCCTTTTCATTATGTTTTTAGGGTAGTTTTATCTTTTTAAAGCTTACCAAAATATTTATAAACAATTCTTTATGGTTGTTTAAAATGGATTTTAAAAATATACCAATAAAACTAAAGACCTTTGCAACAGAATGTAGGAGGGTTTTTTTAGTAACAAGAAAGCCAGGTATGCAGGAATTTAAGATCATTGTAAAAGTATCTGCAATTGGCATGATCATAATAGGATTTGTAGGGTTTATTATTACAATAGTATCCAAGCTGCTAGGGTTTTAAAATGGAGAACAAGATATTTGTGCTGAAAACAACTGCAAACAGGGAAGACCAAGTACTTGATTTTGTCACAGAAAATATTAAAAAAAAGAATCTTGAAGTTTATAGCATTATAAGGCCGCATGGATTAAGAGGTTATATATTTTTAGAGGCAAAATCAAAGCAGGAAGTAGAGGAGTCATTTAAAGGGGTTCCATATGCCCGAGGATTATTGTCGAATAGTATTGAATACAAAGAAATAAGCAACATGCTTGAGCAGGTAAAAATAGAGGTTAATATTCAAAAAGGAGATATAGTAGAAATAATAGCCGGGCCTTTCAAAAGAGAAAAGGCAAAGATAACAAGGATAGACAAGCAAAAAGAAGAAGTCATTGTTGAATTATTAGAAGCGGCTGTGCCAATACCAATAACTGTAAAATTGGATGCAGTTAAGGTTATAAGGAGAGATACTGAAGAAGAACAGGATGTTAAAGAAGAGTAAAAATGGGAAAGAGACAAACTATTGATGCATTGATTGAAGGTGGAAAGGCGTCTGCTGCCCCTCCTCTAGGTCCGGCTTTATAGATTCAATGAATCTAGGTCTGAGGACCACTAGGGGTTAATATTGGCCAGATAATCAGCGAGATAAACAAAAAGACTGCTGATTTCAAGGGAATGAAGGTGCCTGTCAAGATTATAGTAGATACTGAAACAAAAAGTTTTGACATCAATATCGGAACTCCACCGGTTTCTCAATTAATCTCAAAAGAAGTTAGTGCTCAACAAGGGTCAAGTGTTCCAAATAAAGACAAGATTGGAAACTTGGCAATGGAGCAAGTAATAAAGATAGCAAAAATGAAAAAGGACAGCATGCTTGTAAATAATTTAAAATCAGCTGTCAAAAATGTTGTTGGATCTGCAAATTCCATGGGTGTTTTGGTTGAGAGCAAGAAGGCAGTTGACATTAATCCAGATATTGATGCTGGAAAATATGATAATCTAATATCAAGCGAAAAAACAGAAGTAAGCCAGGAAAAATTAAATGAATTAAATGAATACTTATCCAAGGTGCAGGCAGCTTATAAGGCAGAAGTTGAGAAGCTAAAGGCTGAGGAAGAAGCAAAGGCTGCTGAGAAGGCTGCTGCTGCAGAGGCTGCTGCTGTTGCTGGCGAGAAGAAAGAAACCAAGGAAAAAGCTCCTGCTGCAGAGGCTGCTGCTGTTGCTGGCGAGAAGAAAGAAACTGCTAAGGAAGAAGCAAAACCTGCAAAAGAAAAAGTAAAATAATAGATGTTTTATTCTCTATAAGTGTATTGAAATAGAATTTATTCCTGTAAAGAGCGAGGGAGAAGAGATTAATACATTACCCTTTTTTTGAATTATTTTTGTAAAAAATTATCTGTTAAGATCCCTTAGCAGCTTTATCAAACCTTCTTCTTGTTGCTTCCAATACCCTGCCATCTAATGTGTCTAATTCAGGGTTCCTTGATTTCAATGCATTTAATTCCAAGATGCCATAATGGTCGTACATAATTTCATCTTCAGGCATTGCAATTTCCCTGGTTAGCATTTGCTTCACTTTGTAAATCTGTTTGCTTGAAAAATGCCTTGGGCCAGTTACATACCAATCATGAATCTTCTTGTAAATGCTGTTAGCCATAAGCAATAAGCATAAGCAAAAAATATATAAAACTATTTGCTGAGTTTTTTATTCTTCATCGTCAAAGTCTTCTGGTTTTTCTTTCAAATCAGAATCCTTTTCAATAATACCTCTGTTTTTCAGGTACTCTTTTGTTAATATATAGAATAACAATGCTAGGCTTTTCTTGCCCTTGTTATTGCATGGAACAACTAAATCCAAGAAGTTTGATTCATTGTTTGTATCGCATAAGGCGATTATTGGTATTCCCACTTTAACTGCATCAAGGACAATATTTTTGTCGGGCCATGGGTCAACAACAAAAAGCAATTTAGTTTCTGTAAATGTGTCCAGGTTGGAATTTGTCAATGCGCCTGGTGGATAACGGCCTTTTATAACGTGAATATTTGTTAATTTTGCAAATAACTCAACTGCTTTATGGCCATTGTCCCTCCTGCATGCAATTATGATATCCTGCGGGGCATATTGAGATAAAAATTTTGTTGCAACATTTATTCTTTCATCTATTTTTTGCACATTAAGAACAGCCAAGCCGTCAGGCCTTATCTTGTAAATGAACTGCTCCATGTATTTTGTCCTGAATTTTGTTCCTATATGAAGTCCAACTTTCAAATATTGGTCCAGTGGAACTAAAAATTGTTGCTCTTGTGTCATATTGCTTTTGAAAAATAAAGGGTTTATAATCTTTTCTAACTTCTGTTTTAATTAGTTTGTGTTTGTGAAGGCCCAAGAACACATCATGGCCAAGTTAGATTACAGCCCCACGAGATTATGAACTTTAAGTTATACCCGCACGAAGATTTCATTGTATCTTGTAAAACTTTTCAGCATATTTGCAGCCGCATTTTTTTCCATAGGATTTGGCCCTATACCATATTGGGAGCCATAAAGGATATATTGAAAATTTCTGGCTCTTGAATTTTTTTAGCATTCTTTTTTTCAGATTGAATGTCTCTGAAATGTCTATGTAAATTGCAGGAGTATTTTCATTCAATATGTTCCAGACTTCAAATGCATAAATGCTGCCCTTGTATTTTATTGCCTTAAGAATATTAATCACAACTTCATTAACTGCTTTATGATCTGGATGCGGATCTGATGAAGAATGAGTAAATATCTTTTCTGGATTATAGCGTTTTACTAATACTCTTATCTGCTCTTTTATGTTTCTTTCTTTTGCTTCCTGCTTTATTTTTCCTTCTTCAAAACCTAAAAAAATTGTTTCCCTGTTAAGTATTTTGTCTACTTCTTCTGTTTCCTTTTGCCTTGCTTCGCTTACTACTTCCTCTTTTAGATGAGGATGAGATTTTTCACCGTATGAGAATATGATCACAACTATATTTTTTCCTTCTTTTTTGTATTTTATTAAGGTTGCTCCACACCCTATTACCTCATCATCACTGTGACTTACAAAGGCCATTACTGTGTTTGCCATAAATATGAACAGAATTAAAGATATTTAAAAGTATTGACGGATAATTTTATAAGGTTAATAAAAAATATTTGCAATAATTGTATTATTAAAAAGGTTGCGTCAGCCGGGATTTGAACCCGAGTCTCCGACTTGGAAGGCCGGAATTCTGCCACTAAACTACTGACGCTTAACTATAAATCGAAAGAAAGTTGCTTAAAAAATTATCTATTGTTTGATTTTGCACACTTTTGGCGAGAGAATGTACATTAATGTAACAAACAACAAAACCAAAGAAGCAGCTTTAATGTAGAAACCCACTTTCGCCAGTGCCATGCCTATTGCATATGTTGTGCTGACAAATGACAATATCAAAGGCGCGCATGTAGGGCATGCTGAAGCAAAAAAAGAAGGCAATACTGCAAGAAAGCTTTTCTTCGCTTTTATCTCGTTTTTGATAATCTTCACATTATAAGATACTATCAGGCTTGACAATAGCGATATTGAAAACAAGAAGAAAATGTTCCATGCAGTCCACAAATCTTTTCTAGCATACATATCCCTGAACAAAATCAAGTTCCATGAAAATATCAGCATTGCTGAAAATGCTGCAAATAATATAATAACGAGTATCAAGTACTTTTTGTCCTTTAAAAATTCTTTCAGTGTGTTTATTTGATGCTTCATTCAATTTTCTCTATATTTTATCTGTTAATAAATATTACTATTACATAGTAACTTCTCTTGCATTTATATAATCAGAACATTTTATAAATAATTGATAACATATTCTGAGCTTAAGGGGACGTAGTTTAACCCGGCTAGAATAGTCGGCTCCAGACCGTCGGATCCAGGTTCAAATCCTGGCGTCCCCAAACTATTTTCAATATATTTTCAATATATTTTCAATATATTTTCAATAATAATCTTTGTAAAATATCCATATCAATTATAATAAATGCTTATTAACATATAATTAATTACCTATTAATAACTACATCTTTAGCACAGAAATCTTTAAATACTAGTTGTTTCCACTTGTTAGTGTATATTATAAATAACTATTATTTGGAGGTAATATTAAATGACATCAAAAAACAAAAAGAAAGCTTCTGGATTTGGTTTGTTAAAAAAGAAGATTACAAATGTTTTTACATTCAAATTTTGGGGAATTGCCTTATTTTTATTGCTGGCCCTTGTATCAGTTTCAAATGCTTCTTATGCTGCAGTTTTCAATTGCGGTGATAATACAGCTACAGCTGATGCAAGATGCTTTGCAAATACATTCATTCATAGCTTAACTGAAAATACTGCATGGTGCTGGGGTTCGCTTGAAGCTGATGGAGTAGACAATGATGCTGCTGCAGTTGGCGCTCATTGTACTGAAAAAGCTAATAGCGGAAGAATAGTCGGAAATGGAAAGTACTGCAACAGGCAAGAAACAGCTAAGCCATATTGCAAAGCTAGAGATGGCAAATTGATTTTGGATATGGGTGTTGGAGAAGAGATAGTAAATGCAAATTCAGGTTGGGATATAAAGATTAGAGAAGGCGGTGTTAAAGAGCGTTACAAGGTTTATGTTTCAAATGACCTTTCACATTGGATGTATGTCGGCACTGGGTGCGGTACTTCAGAATTTAGCCTACATGGCGTAAATGAAAATGAGAAATACAGGTATGTTAAAATAAAAGCCAATGGCAATGACAGGTGCAACGGACAAGATTTACCAAAAGATAATTATGGCGCTGATATAAGCTGGGTTTTTGCAAGGGCAATAAGCACAACAGGTCCAGCACAATTATGCACTCCAGGACAAACACAAACACAATCATGCGGTGTTTCTAATGTTGGAGCATGCAGATTAGGAAGCCAAACAAGAATGTGCCAGGGCAATAGCCAATGGGGTGCTTATGGAAGCTGCCAGGGTGCAATAAATCCAACAACAGAAATGTGCAATGGAATAGATGACGACTGCGATGGCCAAATAGACAATAGCATAAACTGCCAGCAGCCTAGCATGAACATACCAGATCAAACTGTAGATGAAGATTCAGGATTCAACAATAACTTGGTAGACATATGGCAGTATGCATTTGACCCAAATACACCTGATAATCAGTTAACATTTTCAATAATAGCGCAAAGCAATTCAGGTATTGTTGATTGCGTTTTAGATTCAAATAGGTATATAGATTGCACAACAAGGGAAGATCAGAATGGGTACAATGATGTAACTGTAAGAATGACAGACGGCTCAGATGTTGTAATAGACATATTTAGGGTAAATGTATTGCCTATAAATGATATACCTGTTGTAATATTTGAAGAGGGCTCTGTCTGCGAGGGGGAAACAACTACATTTAATGCAAAAATATTTGATGTTGAAGGCGATGTAAATGTGCTATGGGACTTTGGCGATGGGTCAACAGCAAATGGCATGACAGCAAAGCACAAGTACCTAAATAAAGGCCAATATACATTAACAATAACAGCAACAGACACAAATAATGTTGCGACAACAATATCACAAACAATAGAAGCAAGAAACTGCGATGTGCATAATATAGAAATAAGCTCTGCTTTTGTTGATGATTATTTCAAGATAAAAGCTGGGGATAATATAGATGTTTATGTTAAGGTAAAGAATCTTGGCAATGTAAATGAAAAGATAAAATTAAGAGCAAGAATAGAAGAGTTAGGATTAACTAGTGAAGACATGGTAAATTTTGACTTGAATGACAAGGCAGGAAGATGGAACTTGCTAGGTTTGAAAGTGCCTTATAATGCAAAGAAAGGGGAGTATGTTGTTAAGGTTACAGCATATACAAGCAGTGAAACTATAATTGAATATATGACTTTTAAGGTAGAATGATTATATTTTTTACTACCATAAAGTTTATATATAGGTTATAACCAGACAATAATAACATTTGTACTATAAAATATACATTAAAGCTCAAAAAAGACCAGAGGAGGGTTAAAGAATATGAAAAACAAATTATTTGCAGCATTCCTATTAACAATAGTGATGCTAGTAGGTATAAGCACAGTATCAGCAGCAAACTTTGAAATTGACCATGTAGAAGTTGATGATATTGTAGCTGTAGAAAATGGAGATTCTATATTTGTAGAAAGAGGTCAAGACTCAGTTGTTGAGGTGTTTATTGAAGGAAACGGCTCTTCAGATGATGTAAGAGTTAAAGCCTATATTGGCGGATATGAATATGATGATATTGAAGCATTATCTAACATATTTGAAGTAGAAGCAGGTGTTGATTACAGGAAAGTTTTAAGATTGTCAATACCAGAAGACCTAGAAGCAAGTGATGATTATAGCTTGAGAATAAGAGTTTATGACGACGATGAAGAAGTTGAAAAGAACTATGTTCTAAGAATACAAGAGCCAAGGCATTACTTGAACATACAAGATGTCATAATAAGACCAGATTCAACAATAGAAGCTGGCAGACCATTGTTTGTAACAGTAAGAGTTGAAGACCTTGGAGCTAAAAAAGAAGAAGACATTAAGATTGTTGTAAGCATACCTGAATTAGGCGTATCAGCAAGAGATTATATAGACGAGTTAACAGCTGATGAAGATTCAGATAACAATGAAGACAATGAAGATGAGGAAGACTCAATGTCCAGCAATGAAATCTTGCTAAGAATTCCTGAAGATGCAAAAACAGGAAGTTACGACCTTGAAGTAAGAGTTGAATATAACAGAGGACACAGCGTAGAAACAGCAAGAGAAACAATAACAGTCAAGGGATCAGATGAAACACAAGCACAAGAGAAGAAATCAGAAACTGTTGTAAGCGTAGATTCAACATCAAAGACAGTTGCTCAAGATTCTGAAGTTGGTTATAAGATAATGGTGGCCAACCTAGGAAGCGAACCAGCACTATACTCATTAGAAGTATCTGGTGAACAATTGTTTGCTGATGCAAGAGTCGAGCCAAGTTTTGTTACAGTACAGCCTGATAATACTGGTGAATTTGTTGTCTATTTAAAGACAAAAGAAGATGCATCAGAAGGAAGGCACTCATTTGTAGCAAAGTTAAAATCAGGAAGTACAATAGTGCAAGAAGTAAGTTTAACAGCTGATGTAACCAAAGAAACAGCAACAAGCGGTTTGTTTGGCGGAGATGTTAAACAGGCTTTACTGATTGGGGTTTTAGTTTTAGTTGTAGTATTAATAATAGTTGGTTTGGTTGTTGCTTTTACAAGAAAAGGCGATGATGAACCTGGCGCTGGCGAAGGCCAAAGCTATTACTATTATCCAAAATACTAAGAGCTAAGAGAGAAGACCCTCCTCTTTTCTTTTTTTTCTTTCTTTATTCTTCAATAAATAAATTTTTTTATTAATTATATGAATATATATCTAAATCCTCAGGGAAACAACCTTTGAAATGTCATTCTGCATTGAAACGCCATATATTGTATTTGCTTCTGTAATAATTGTGTCGTTATGCGATATTACAATATACTGGGCCTTATCAGAGTATTTCTTTATTAGCTTGCTTAATAAATCTGAATTTGTCTTGTCTAATGCCGCATCTACTTCATCAAGCAAGTAGAAAGATGCTGGCTGGTATTCCTGTATTGCAAATATGAAAGCCAAAGCAGCCATTGATTTTTCACCGCCAGACAAGCTTCTTATATCCAAAGATTTATTGCCTATGATTTTTACCTTTATGTCAACGCCTGAATTAAAGATGTCCTCTTCATTTTCTATGTACATGCTAGCTTCACCCTTTGTTGAGAGGTTGCTGAATATTGTCTTAAAGTTGCTTGATATTACTCTGAAGGTTTTCATGAACATATCACCTTTTTTAGATTCAATTTCCTGCATCATCTTGAGAACGTCTTCTTTTTCAAATTTTAATTTGGATGTTTTTTCAAGTATTTCGTTGTATTCCCTTTCAGCCTCATTGTAGATGTCTAATGCCCTTAAATTAACATTGCCCATGTTTTTAAGCATTGATTCAAACTTATTGATTTCATCTTTTAATTCGTTTAAATTCAAGCCACGTCTTATTTTTTCATCCTTAAATTGCTCGAATTCCTTATTTAACCCAGCAAACTCTGATATCACCTTAGCTTTGTCAATGCTTATTGTGTTAATCCTTTGCTGTATTGATTTAATGCGCTCTTCATTCTTTACTGTTGTCATCTCCTTTCTCTTGATATCTTCATTTAATTTGTCCCTCTTTAAAAATAAGCTATGGTAATCTGAGAAAAACTTCTTTTGCATTGATTCTTTTTCTTTGAACTGTGACCTTTGCTCTTTTATTAAGTCATTTAAATCAGTTATTTCATCTGTAAAGCTCATTTTCTCTTTGTTATGCTCTTTCATGATTAATAATATCTTATCTTTTTCTGAACTAAACATCGGAAGCTGCTGGTGCTCTAAAGAAGAAAAATCCGATTTCAGCGAGATTATTTTTTCTTTTATATTCTGCTTATCCTGCTCTAATTTGCTTAAAACATCTGTTATCTTTTGGTCTGCTGCCTTTTCTTTTATTTTTGATTTTAGTAATCTTAACTTGTTGACTTCTGATGCTATTGAAGAACCATCATTTTCATATGATTTGAGCCATTTATTCAGGTCTTTTTCTTTTTCTAATAGAGAAGATTGCTTTTCTTTTAATTCCTCAAGGTCAGAAATTCCATAGGCTTTTTCAAACTTTAAGATGTCTGCCTCCAATGTTGCTTTTTTATTCCTTAGGCCTTTTATTTTTTCATTTAATCCATCTTCATTGTTTTCAAGAATATCGAGAAGCTTTTTGTTCTTTTCAAGCTCTGCGTTTAAAGATTCTATATTAGCATCAAAATCCTTTTCTTTGAAGCTTAGGGTTTTTCTTCTGAAACCGCCAATCATAGCACCTGATGTTTCCAGCAAATCACCATCTAAAGTAACCATTCTTGCACGGCCAATTCCGATTTTTCTTGCAGTAGCTATATCATTAACAACTACTGTTGAACCGAAAACATAATTAAAGATATCCTTGAATTTATTGTCATATTCTATCAGTTTTACTGCGAGCCCATTTACATTTGGCATTGACAATATTGGAGAAATCTCATTTGGAATAGGCTTTGACTTAATTTTGTTTAATGGGAGAAATGTAACAACGCCAAGCTTGTTGTCTTTCAAATAGCTAATGCATTTTGATGCTGTAAGGTCTGAATCTACGACAATGCTTTTTATCCTTGGGCCTGCTGCAACCTCCAATGCTGTTGAATATTTGCTTTGTATCCTTGCGAGATCTGAGACCATTCCATAAACGCCTTTTTCCTTCAGGTCAAGCACTTTTCTGATTGCTATGTCAAAGGAGCTGAACTCTTTTAAGCCAATGTTTTTTGCATTAAGGACGGCTAGTTTTTCATTAAGCTCTATTATTGATTTTCTTGTTCTTCCAAGCTGCGAGGCTGTTGCATCCAGTTCATTTAGAGATTTGCTTAATTCAGATGTTATGTCCTTGAAATTGCCTCTTAAATTTTTTAATTCATCGAGCTTTTCCTTGTTTTCTGTTATCTTCAAGCTGCTAATTTCAAAAAGAATTTTATCAAGCTCTCTTTGCTTTTCCTGCTTTTTGAGCATGATTTCGTTCAACTGATTTTGGTATGAATCCAGAGAAGAATCAATCTCATCTATATTTTTGACTATATCATATTTTAAGTTATGCTTTTCCTTGAATTTGCTGATTTCTTCACTTGTTCTTGCATCTTCTATGCTTAATGTCTTGATTTCCCTTTCTATTGATGATCTTTTGTCTTTTAATTCATCTAATTTCTTGCTGGTTTCTGATAAATCTGATTCAAGCTGTTTTTTCCTGCTTTCTATCTTGATTAGCTCATTTTTGCAGGCGTCAAGCCTTAAGGTATTTTTAACAAGTTCTGTTTTTAATGTTTCAATGTCAACAGCTATCTTCTTTTGCTCTACCTCCCCTTTTTCTTCAATATCGTTGTTTATAGATGTTATTTCTTCTTTTCTCTTTGCTATTAATTCTGTTAATTCTGTTAATTCATTTTCATACCTCCCGACTTCATTCTGCTGCTCTTTTAGGCGTTTTTCTATCTCATCCATTTTTTCTTCTTTTTCTTTTATTTGCAGATGAATGTAAGTTGCCTTGTTGCTGTTGATGTTGCCTTCAAGCCCTTTGTACTTTTCAGCCTGGTCTCGCTCTTTCTTAAGCTCTCTCATGTAAGTTTCACGTTCAGTTAATATTATTGTGGCTTCATTTAATTTTGAATCAACTTTTTCTAATTCATTCATTGCCTTTTGCTTTTTGTCTTCATATATTGAAATGCCTGAAATTTCTTCTATTAACTCACGTCGTTCTTCTGGTTTCATCTCCATGAAGCTGACTATATCGCCCTGCAAAACTATGTTGTGGCCGTCTGGATCAATTTTTGCAGCACTCAATAAATCCACAACCTGCTGCCTTGTTACAACATCTTCATTTAGCTTGTATATAGAATTGCCATTCTGCCTTACAATTCTTGTGACTTTAACTTCATTTGTTTGCATTGGAAAATCTTTTTTTTCGTTGTTAAACACTATGTCTACTTGAGCTTCTTTTGCAGGCTGACCCTTCTTGCCGCCATGGAATATTAAATTAGCTGATTTTTCTGCCCTTAATGATTTAGCTGATGTCTTGCCAAGAACAAAACATATTGAATCTGCCAAATTAGATTTTCCCGATCCGTTTGCACCTATTACAGTATTATAGCCAGAATCAAATGGTATCTCAACTAGCTTTGGAAATGATTTAAAACCCCTTAGCCTCAGCTCTTTTATTATGGTCATTGTCAGCTGTTTTAACCCATCTTTTTATTTATAAGCTTTTTTGATTGAATTTTTGTATATATTTTTATAATCAGATCTTAGTATATATATCGATTAGGAATGTGGCGTTCTTATTTGAAATATGGTTTAGCTGCACTAAAAGATAAACCTGTAGGCAGAAAAAGAAAGCGAGCTCTTCAAGTGGTTTTTGGCATGCCTTTTTTTACAAAATTAACCTAATTAAAACTCTTCAAGCCTCTTTTGTTTTTTCATATGATTATGATTCTTCCAAGTAGACCAGGATTTTCTAAATAACCCAGGATATTTCTCAAAATTGTCTTTTATAAATTTCTGGCATATTGTATTTGAGCTATAACCAGAACCAATGGATTCGCCAACCATTTTTTCTATGGCTTCGACCTCTTTTTCTCTTTCCACTTTTGCGATGACTGACGCACTGCTGCATTCAACAAAATTTTTGTCAGCTTTATGTTCAATAATTAATTCTATTTCTTGGTTATTTAACAATTTTCTTAGATACCTTTCGTAAGCATTGCAATTCGGACTTGGGCAGTCTATTATGGCTTTATCTGGCTTTAATTCATTTATTATTTCTGCTTGTTTTATTGCCTCCAGCCAATTTAAATTCATGCTTTTATCACCATCAACAGCACTGTCTATTTCTTGGGGTGCTACTTTAATGATCTTAATCTTGTTTGCTATTCTTTTTATTTCTTTTTCAAGTTCAACTCTTTTTTTATGCGTTAATAACTTAGAATCCTTAACGCCTATGCTTTTTAATTTACCTAAGTCTTTCTCTTTGAACATTGCTCCAACTATAAACAAGCTACCCACACACGGCCCTCTGCCTGCCTCATCAATACCCAAGCTCAGCATAATTATGGCAAAATAACCATATTTATAAATTATATAGAAAGGTTTAAATATGTGGTTGCACATATTACAAATAAGGAGGTTTGAAAAATGGCAAATATGACTTTAGCAATACCAGAAAAGTTACACAAAGAAATGATGGCTCATTCAGAGCTTAAATGGAGTGATGTAGCAAGGCAGGCATTTGAAAAAAAGATAAGGGAACTGCATTGGATGGAGAAATTATTAAGCAAAAGTACCCTTACTGAAAGTGATGCTGAAGAAATAGGTCACAAGATTAAACACGAAATACGCAAAAGGTTCGTTAAATGAGGCTTGTTGTCGACACAAATGTAATTATTTCAGCTCTGATAAAGAATTCAATATCTAGGCATATTATAACCCATATTAAAGCAGAGTTAATTACAATCAATTTTTCAGAAGAAGAAATTAGGGCGTATAAAGAAACTATCTTAAAAAAAGCAAAGATTAACAAAATAGAATTTGAATCGCTCATGGAGAAATTAAAAGAAAAGATTATTTTAATAGATGACTTTATAATCTTAGAAAGGTTGGAGGAAGCTAGTAAAATTATGGATGCAATAGACCCTGATGATACTCCATTTATAGCTGCTGCGTTGGCAACTAATTCGGATATCTGGTCTGATGATAAGCATTTTGAAAAACAGAATAAAATTAAAGTTTGGAAAACAAGCGACCTAGTAAAACTTGTTTAATAAAAGAAGCTTGGATATCAATAAAATGCAATTTTCACCTACAGAGAAAAGGGATTTATTGAAGGGCTGGATCGCAATTTCAACAGCATTCAGCATATTGCTAACTCATGAGTTGGACGTAACTATTTTTTTGATGAATCTCGTTATATCTGCTTTTACAGTTGGAATTGCCTTTCTGCTTCACGAAATGGGGCATAAGTATCTAGCCCAAAGATACAATTGCTGGGCTGAATTCAGGTCTTTCGATGCGATGCTGATATTGGCTCTTGTTATGAGCTTTTTTGGATTTATATTTGCAGCGCCTGGGGCTGTAATGATTCATGGCAATCTAACAAAACAGAAATATGGCAGGATATCTGCGATGGGGCCATTGGTTAACATAATGCTGGCAGTTTTCTTTTTAGTATTATCATTTTTTGGCTTAGGCATATTTAAGAGCATAACCTTCTATGGCTTTTACATCAATTCTTTCATTGCCTTGTTTAACATGCTGCCTTTCTGGGAGTTTGACGGTGTTAAGATATTAAGATGGAATAAATTGGTTTATGCACTGATGGTTTTAATCAGCATGGCTTTTGTTGCTTTAACATATTTTATCTTTTGATTATTTTTTTATTAAAATTTATTATTTCTTATACTCCTCTTTTTTAGAATAAACACCATTACCAAACAGAACAAGCTTGCTGAATCTCTTTTTATTTTTAATGCTCAGCAGCATATCAAATGGGTGTATTATTTCAGAAAGCTTATATTTTGGAGCATATCTTACATAAAACATAGCTGCTATGGCTGTTACAATTCCAGCTAATGTATCGAATATCAAATCTTTCATGGTATCAAAATTTCCTCTTTGGGCTTCTGTTCCAAGCAATTTATCTGTTGCAAATTCTCCAATCTCCCATAAAGAGCCAACAGCTATTGCAAAGACGACTGTAAATAATCCAATTAATGGTATGGATAGCCTTACTTTTCTGGTGAAATGCAATGTATAAACTATTATAAAACCAAGCAATGCAATAACAACAGTGCCAAGGACATGGGTTAAAATGTCATAATAAGGGATTGTTTTATACCACTTGAATGTTAAGCCCAATGTATGCAAGTATAAAGCAAATGTAATCAAAAAATCAATACCCCATGGCAGGTTGATATTATAATTTCTTTTTAGCATTGCTGGTATCAATGAAAGTATTATTGCAATCAACGCAGACAATGCAAACAGATATTGTTGTTTGTAAATAAGGTATGGAAAAAGTATTATCAAAGCTATTTTTAAGATTATAGAAAGCAGAGAGTTAAGTGTTATATCCTTTAATGATTTAAACATGCAAGTTAAAAGCTAGAAACTGTTTATAAGTTTTATTGATACGAGATTAAAATACTCCTAATTGGCCCTCTAAAGAATCTTTTGCTGGATCATAAAGCCTGTTGTTTTTTTGTTCTTTTTCCGCAGCTTGTGCAGCCTGACTAAGAGCAGAATATAATTTCATAGTATTTTTTTTAGAATCACATTCGAAACGGCCGACATATTTGCCTGTAAGATTATATATGGAATCAGATATCTCTTGTGCTTTTGACTCATCTTTCTTCAATATAACTGCTATAATATCTGCCAATGGAAGAACACCTATAACAGAAGAGTCCTTTCCAAATTTACCTTTTAATTTTGAGATTATACCTTCAGCGCTTAAGTTTGATTTTGAAATAGATAAGACATATGCTGAATCACCAGCCATTTTTAGCATGGGTTCCAGATAATTAAAAGATGTATTACCTTCATTATGTTCTATAATTCCATGATGTTTCATTTTTGAGGGGTGATATGCCATTTTATAAGACCTTAATCTTTTTAACCCTTTTGATACTCTTTTCTAGGTATTATGCTAACTGTATTCCTTCTTTTATGCCTTTTTGCCTGTACCAATTCCTTATCTATTTTGTCTCTAAAAGCCACTATGCTGATGTCAGATGGATCATATATCTTGCCTGCTATTGTAATTGACCTATGTGAAAATTTTTTAGGTATGTCCATATCGGATTCAGGCAAGTATAATGTTTCTATGCCTTTTCTTAACAACTCTGCCCTGTTATAGAGATCAGTTTCATCTTTCTTGTAGTTTAATATTGCTGCGAAAATTTCCTCACCACCATATCTTGCAATAAATGGTTCTTCATCGTCAACTATTGTATCCAGCAATATATCTTGTGATTTTTGGGCTATTTTGTACAAAGCAATATCGCCATAGTTATGGTCAACATTATCATTTAATTTTTTAAAGTGATCTATGTCAAATATAAGCATGGCCAGGTTTTCTTTGCTTCTTGGCAAGAATTTGTTTAATTCTTCATGAAAAAATCCCTTTGCCCTTAAACCAGTCACATCATATGTTCCTTTTTCAAATAATTCAGCGTTAAGATCCGTAGATCTATTTGTTGAGCTTATATAAGGCCTGAAAGCAGAGATTATCGCATTAAAATCTTGTTCGTTAATTTGATCTTTTATTTTTAAAAAGGCTTCATG
>JAGVYC010000029.1 GCA_018303485.1 Candidatus Woesearchaeota archaeon | reverse complement strand
ATAAAAAAATGGTATTTGTATGAAAAATTAAATTGTAATATTGATAAGAATGATAATATTGGATTTGCTTTGTCTGTAGGCTCATTTTTAGAAGATTATCAAAATGAACCTGGGGCTGGAGACTTAATAAAAAATCTTCTTGAAAAATATAATATAAATTCAAAGTGCTCTGCAATAGGAGACCAAGAAATCGCATGCAATAATTTTAACCAAAATATACTTAATATATTTGATTTAAATTTATACCGTGGATTGAAATGCCATTATGTTGATGTCAAATGGGATACTGAAAAATATTGGGTCTGGAATTAGCGCTATTGCTGATATCCAAGATAAGTGTGCGGCAAAATAAAAGAACCAAAAAACTGCAAAAGCTTTATATACTAAAACATAATTGATAGAGAATAGACATGAGCAGGAAAAATAACAAAAAGGGTGTTGAATTAAGCCTGAATACAATAATAATAGCGATAATTGTTATTATTGTTCTTGTTGTTGTTCTGGCACTTTTCTTATTTGGATTTAAAGGTTTGAGCGACAAGATTAAGGTAGTATTTTTTGGAACAACAGCTGGTTTTGACAAAACCCTAGCATTGCAGACTTGTGCAAACCGTTGTGACCAGGCTTCTTTATGGCCAAAAAACACACGGCTGGATTCGCCATATTGCAGTTCGTTTTATATGGATGAGAATAATGACGGTGTGGCTGAAAAAGAAGGCGATGTATTTGTGAGCTATTATTGTTATAAAGGTACGAATATAAATACAGGAAATCCTAGATTTTTAAATGTTGAATGTACAGTTCCTGCTGAATCTGGGGAAACATTAGATGAAGCATGTAAACTCAAAAATTAAATAATAAAAACTTATAAATAACTAAATTCTATTTTTTCTATGCAAAAAAGAGCTGCAACAACATTATTGGAATTTTTGTTAGGGTTGCTTATAGCAGGCGTAGCGATTGTTGTCATATTAAATGTTGGAGAAGAAATTTATGGCCTGCTCGGATTTGAGAAGGATGATAAGGGATATTTTGACACATTGATAAAAGCAGCAGAGTCTAAGGAGAATAGCCAGATTATTTATTACGTTTCTGGAGAGCATTTTCTTGTTGGTTTTGACAAGGATACTGAAGAGGTTAATCCTGGGTTTTCTGGAAATATTAAAAAACCGAAATTGGAATGCGGCATTGAAGCATGCATTTGCCTGTGCAATTTGGACAGTGGAGATGCAACACCTTATGGATGCTTAAGCAAGGCAAGATGCAGGCAGTTTAAGAATATAAAGGGCATAAATGGCATAGTCTTGACAAATAGCAATATTAAAGATGCAAAACAAGGAAAACTACTGATAAAAGGGAAAATTGAGCTGCCTTTGAATGTTAAAACACAAGATAATGTTCTTGAAATATCTCTGCCATAATAAAAACGAATTTAAACCAGTTAAATATGCTTTAAGGCATGAGAAAAAGAGGGGATCTTGAAATAACAACAATGTTCTGGCTGCTTGGCATAATTTTAGCGAGCTTCATATTGGCAAGCTTATTGGTTTTTATTGAATCAAGCGCCAATGGGGTTAATTTCAAGAAGAATTTCATGGCAAGGGATATGGCTGTTATTGTAAATACTTTATATCTAAGCCCTGGAGACTCTTATGTATATTATCCGATAAATGACAAGGTATACAGCTTTGCTATTGGAAAGTTTCAAGAAGGATACAGGGTCAAAGTCGGTGCTGCAAAAAGCATATTGCTTAATGATTACTGGTATATGGAAGATTCTTATGAAAAGCAGATTAACACACAAGTTGGAAACATATATGACATAAATGGATTAATGCTTATTAAAAACAATGAAGGAATTACTGTATCTGATACAGCACCTGATTTTGATGAAGCAATAGTAAAAAAAGGCACTTTAAAGGAAGCAGCAAATAACATTCCTATTATAAGCTCATTTATCAAAGATGAATTCTACAGCAGAGACGAGTTAATAGATGATGCGAAAAAAAAGACAAGCAGCTTAAATGTTGTATGGCCTGTTGAAATAAAAGACAAGATTGTAACAAGCTGTTATGGTGATAGAGGGGATGTTATAGTAAAGAGATGCGGAAAACAGCATTGCGGCGTTGATATAAGGGTAAAAGATAAAGATGATGGCAAGGTAGCAGATGTTGTTGCTATGGCTTCTGGCAAGGTTGTAAATGTAGGCAAGAGCATGGGTGAAGTGGTTATTGAACATGCTAATAATGTAAGAGGCATTTATGTTCATATGGATGATATTTATGTCAGCAGCGGGCAGATGGTAAAAGCTGGACAGAGAATTGGCAAGGGCGGAAATAAGGGCAATGAGGCAAGAGAGGGGGAAGAGCACTTGCATCTTGGAATATTGGTTGATGGTGTTTATTTTGATCCATTTGAAATAGGACTGTTTGATGATAAATTCTCATGTGTTAAAACTAGCAATTGTTTTATCAATTTGTATAGTTATGATATTAAAAAATTATGCGAGGAAGTATGAGCGGCGTTACAATAGGCATGGAATTGAAGATGTGGTTTGTGAGGATACCATTTGTTATAATTATAGCCTTGCTCATAGTATTTGCTGTAAATGCACATAATAACAGAAAGATTAACATCAAATCTATTGAAGGCGATGTAATATTAAAAAGATTGTTCTATTCTGGCAACTGCTTCAGCTATGAAGATGTAAGAAGCCATGTTGGAATAATTGACTTAAGCAAGTTTAATGATGAAAGAATGAAAAAATGCCTTAATGGGGATTATTACATTAAAGCAGAGCTGGTTGATTTGGGCAAAATTGCATACAATGACAAGGAACTTTTTGAGAGAAACATTGGCTTTTGCAAGTTTGAAAACAAATTTTATTGCTATGACAAGGAAATTTATGCTTTGATAAGGGATAATGGCATTTTGAAGCAGGATATTTTGAAAATGAATTTGGTTTTGCCAATGTACCAGAAGGAAGCTACTGGCGGCGGCTTGTTATGATGAGCAAAAAGGGAAGCGAGGGAACTTTGATTGTTGCATCGATGTTTTTGCTATTATTAATAGTATTTCTTGCTTTTATATTTTTTAAAATTGGAATTAAGGCAGAGAAAGAAGTAATTGATTCTGTTCGCATAGGCGACAGGAATGTAGTTTTGCTGAACATATTGAAGACAGAGTTTGACAACAAGGAGGGGCTTGCTGACATATTGGTTGATAATTACAAAAAAAATGATTTCAATGAATTCAATGAGAAATTAGGCTCTGTTATAAATAAGGCATATAGCAGCAGTTCAATAAATGGCTTTTTAGTTATAAAATCAATGCCGCAAAATGAAATGATATTTGAATCAGAGATATTCGAATCACCATTTCGGTTTTATGACCCAAAGAAGGTTTCATCTGTTAATGTCCCAGTAGATGATAAAAATTACTTAGAGGTTAATTTGTATGAGTTTTAACAAAAAGGGGTTTATGCTGTTTGTGCCCATGATTGTAATAGGCAGTTTTGTTTTGCTGGCTTATGCTGCTGTATTGTTTCAGCTTGATAAACCCATAACAAAGCAGACTGTCGGGGAGATTGCTGCTAATTTAATTGCAAGGTATATGGATGGGGAAAATTTCATGTTTTATTTGGACAAGAGTTCAGAATATGCTGCTAAGGGTGCTGTTTACAGCATGGCAAGCAAGGGCGGGGTAAATGATGAGAAATGCAGGAGCAAGAAAGAAGTCTATAATTTATGGAACAAAGGCTGCAAGCCGAATAAAGAGAATTTTATTTATTTTTTTGATATAAATTTTAGAAGTTATTTAGATTCAGCTTATTCTTCAAGCGGATTGGAATATGATTATGATTTTGAAACTGGTGAAAAGAATATCATTAAAGGGCTTTCAAAAAAACCTGTTGGGTTGAGCATTAAAAATAAAGCAGAGGGCATTGAAGTTAAAGAGGCTGAAGCTGTTGCGCCTATAAGCGAGAGATATAATATTTATGCTGGATTGATTAACAAATACGGCCAAAAATACAATGTTGAACCTGTTGTTTTAAGGTGCATGATACAGCAAGAGTCGGGCTTTAATACAAGGGCTATTTCCCCTAATTGCGGGGCTGCAGGACTGATACAATTGATGCCTGGGGCTGCAAGAGATATGGGCATCAAGAAGGTATTCAATAATGCTGTGTTCAATGGTTGCAATAAGGTTTATGCTGGTCAATTGGAAGAGGCTATTTCTGGCAAGGGCAATGAGGAAATAAAAAAGATTGACGAAAGGTTTGATCCTGAAAAGAATATTGATGCCGGTACCAAGTATTTTAAACAACAGCTTAATAGCTTTGGAAGTGTTAAATTAGCATTGGCTGCTTATAA
This sequence comes from Candidatus Woesearchaeota archaeon, assembly GCA_018303485.1. Lineage (GTDB taxonomy): Archaea > Nanobdellota > Nanobdellia > SCGC-AAA011-G17 > JACPNG01 > JAGVYC01. The sequence continues at coordinate 654 of JAGVYC010000029.1, read as the reverse complement.
TGCAGGACCAGAAAGGACAAGAGAAAACACAAAAATATATGGCGACAATCTTGTAAGTTATCCAAAAGAAACACAAAAATATATCAATAATATAATGGCATGCATAAGCAAAGATGAAAGCAAAATAAGCGGAATGGCAACTGCTGAACCTGAAGAGGAAGATAATGATAGGAATATTGAAGTCGGGGTTTATGATGTTAATGCTTCTTTTTTAACAGAGCTTGACTATGATTTTTCTGATTATGACAAGATATACAATGAGATAACATTAAAATTAGAATGCCTGAAGGACAACTATGAAAAATGCTTTACAAATGAGCTTGGCATGATGTGGGATTTGTTTAAAGAAGGAGATGTAATCTTTGTTAATGTTATAACAAGCCAGAAAATAGAAAGATTTAATATGCTGAATGATGACAATGTTATTATAAAATTTGGCGTTGATTTGAATAATTGGGAAGAACCAAAAAGGGTTGAGCTTTAGATGAAAAAAAGAAAAAAAAGAGGAATTTTAAAGACATTCGGAAAAAAAGGATCGTGGTTCGGAACCTCTAAAAAAACAGCAGCAAAAGAAGGCTCTCCAAAGAAAGAAATAGAAATTACTGAAAGCAATAATGACTTAACAAGAGTATTAGAGCAGCAGAACAAGATTCT
>JAGVYC010000028.1 GCA_018303485.1 Candidatus Woesearchaeota archaeon | reverse complement strand
CTTTTTATTGCTGTCTAAAGCATCAGCGATTGTTTTTCCAGACTTGCTTTTTTTATGTATCTTTATCTCCCCCCTCTTGGAAGAAGAAGCAGTCATTAAAAACTGACCATTGATATAAATGTCAACATTTGTCTCTGGTTTTGTATAAATTAATAGGAAATTTCCTTTATGGCTAGCTTTAAAATCTAAACTAGAAGTTTTTTCTTCCTTCAGTTCTTCAATGTCAATCCCTATTCCTATTTTTTCTTCTATTTCCGATATAGTCTTGCCTTGCTTTCCAATAATCCTTGCTATGTCCTCCTTTGGAATGTAAACAACTGCCTTATGGTCAGATATTATCTTTGCTGTTGCCTTGTCTGTATATCTTCTAAATTCATTTTCAATCTGTTTTGCAGCAAGTGTTTTTGCAGGGCTTATTTTTTCAAATGAAGCATTAACTGGTATAACAACAGTTTCCTCCCCATAAGAATAAATTTCATATTCCAGTTTATTCGTCAAAAAATCAACGATCTCAACAACAGGCCTTGCCAAATCAGCTTCTGTCATGCCAGATGGAACCTTTACAGTCATTCTTAATGTCAAAACTTTTCCTATGGCTCCTTTTTCAATAAATATTATTGTATCTAATACACTTGGTATCATTCCTGTTTCTAATCTTCCAATAAATCTTTGCACAGCATCTATTGGTGAAGCTGAATGCAAAACACCTAAGCAATTAGATCCAGCCAGCCTCAAATCTGTGTAAAGCTTGAAATCAGGTGTGTCTCTTACTTCATCAAATATTATGTTGTCAGGCCTGCTCAAAAATAATATATCATGTATCTCCTGGCTTGTTGTAAAATTCTTGCTGTATTGTGTTATTTCATCAGGCAATATTAAATCTCTTGGTGATTCAACTGTCTTGACAATCTTGTTCATAGCTGCATAATCTTCTGCAACAGCGCTTGAAAATGTAGATTTTCCGCTGCCTGTCTCCCCAGCAACAATAATGCCCCTTGCTTTTGTTTTTAACCTTTCTAATATCAGCTCTGGTAAATGATAATCCTCTAAATTCAGTTTCTTCAACGGCCTTACAGCTGTTATCTCCCAGCCATCAGAAACAGGCGGTTTTACTATAACAATTCTATAATTTTGATATTGTACTATTGTCGAGCCTTTTCTTGCAATTTCAACAAAGGATTTTGGGTCAGATCTTGTTTTTTCAACTACTTGCTTTGCCAAATGCTGCACTTCTAATGCACTAAGCCTCTTTTTGCTAATTTGAACTAATTGCCAATTGCCAGGCACGCCTTTTTTTCCAGCAACAAATGTATCCTCTTTCAAATGTATTGACATTGTTGTATCATCAAAATATTTTTCAATTTCCAGCTTCTCAGTTGGCCTTTCCAGCTCAACAAACTTTACTTTTAAACCAACAGCCTTTGCAGATTCAGCCTGGATTTTATCAGCTGTTACCAATATAGCATTTTCAGAATAAGCCAAATCCCTAATCATGGAATCTATCTCACCGCCAGCTTTTGCATATTGTATCTGGTAAACATTTGGCCTTATTCCGATAAACTCTAATTCTATAACGCCTTTGCCTTTTAGTTCCTGCAATTTCTGCAGCTCATCAAGTCCAAGAAAACCAATCTCCAACCCTAGATTAGCCTGGTGTTCTAATTCAGCTAAAACTGCTCTTGGAATTAATATCTTGCCAGAAATCTCTTTATTGATTATCAGCTTTGAAATAACACCTTCTATTACAACTGATGTGTCAATAACATAAACATTATCCATTTAACACCCCTTTACTAAATTAAATTAAATCTTCCTTATAAATGTTATGAAAGCAGTGTGCCCGATTATGTTTGACATTGGCCTTACTTTTTTTCCGTCAACAAACCATGGCCTTTCTATTAATTCTATTGTCTTGACGAAAATAAAATTCTTGTTTTTATTAACATTGTTAACAAACTGCATTACCTGGTATATAGTTGGCAGGTAGGCAACCAAGTAACATCCATTTTTCAATGATCTTTCAGCATGATTTAAAGCTTTCCAAGGCTCAGGCAAATCCAGGACTATTGCATCAAGCCCTTTTTCAGAAATGCCCTTATAGACATCTTTATGCTTTAGCATGATATTTTTTATTTCCAAATCCTCAAAATTCTTCTTTGCTATGTCCAAAAACTCTTTTCTGAATTCATAGCTGTACAATGTTCCTTCTGGGATTGCTCTTGCTAAAAAAGCAGACATTTTTCCAGAGCCAGTTCCAGCTTCAAGAACCTTTGAATCTTTATCAAGAGATATGTTAACTAATATTATCCCAATATCCTTTTCCAATATAACTTGAGGAGCTCTTTTAATTCTTTGAATCTTGTCTATGAACCTTGCATCAAGAACATAAAACTTATTCCCTGTATTTGAAACAACTTTTTTCTTTTTCAAGATGTCTGCTTCCTTTACCATGCCAAGGTCAGTATGCAAATCTCCCTTTGTCCAGTAAAAAATGTTTCCATCAAAAATCAATATCTTCTTTATCATGTTTTATATTTTTATAAAAAACCAGCCATTTTTTGTGAATATAAATCTTTGCATAATAATTCGACTTGAGCTAGAAGTATGATGCAGTATGATGCGGAGGACAGGATTTGAACCTGCGAACCCACTAAGGGAACAGCTTTCTTAATCTTCCCTTTTAACAAAAATTTTCAAAGGTTTTCTTGAGGCTGTCGCGTTTGGCCACTTCGCTACCTCCGCATAAATATATTATCTCTCGGGTTAATTTTTAAACATTTCGTATTAGACATTTCCAAATAAACCTAGTGTAAAATTACTTTTTTGTTTGAGGTAATATGCAATAGGTCTCATCTAAACTGCTAATATCACAATCTTTACTATCTATTGGTATTAGAAGTACAAGAAGTCCTTTTTCTTTACAATAATCCAGAACCTCTTTAGCAAATAAATAATCACTATTTTCACAGAATACATTTTTAGCAATTTCCGCTCCTGTTGCAATGGTATTTCTCTTCACATAATATACTACATCTTCAGCACATTCCTCTAATTGCCTTTTGTTTATCCCCATTTTGCCAATAACAACAACAATAAATATATAAAATTACCTGGATTTAAAATAAAATTCTTATTCTTTAAAGATTGCTAAGGTTTAAATATAATCAAAACCTGAAAAGTTGTGGTGGAATAAGCTGGGTGATTAGCCCTCACCTGTAACCATAAACGGGCTATACGATGGAGCTGAAGCTTAAGAAGAGGTATATTATTGATTATTAGTCTTGGCTAATACTATGAGACTTTGTCCTGATTGGTTGGTTATTATAAGAATCAGGTCAGGCTGGGAACAGAATTAGTCTTTAAAAAGATTATGTTCAAAGCAGCCTTAATTATAATGACTGGCGCTTTTAGGGTAACGAAGTTGAGGATGTAGCCAAGGTAGCTGGTAATTGATAGTATATCCATTCTTTTGCGCTTCCACCACTTAATACCTAATTTAAAATTCAGAATTCTTCTTGCTCAAGATGTATTACTAAATCTCCAATGCTATCTGTGAATCTGCGCATGGAACCTCCTTCTTTGCATGCAGACCGGGCATCATTGATAAGCCCTTCATAATATGGCTTCAATTGAGGCTTCTCTTTTAAATAAGAAGTCATAACACCCTCAATGTTTTTTGTTATTTCCTCTCTTAAATCAATTGAAAGATTTTTAATGTCAAAACTTCTCAGATAATCAAGCAGCTCATTCCTGTTTCTCGGTTTTGATCCTACATATACAATTTGCATTTTAAAATTTTAAGCCTTTGCTTGCACTAGTGCTTCGTTTTTTGAAGAAATATCACCAGAAACCATGATAAACTTATTCATGTTTTTCTTAACTATTTTTTCGCAGTCTGAGAAAATATTGCAGTTTTTGCATATCCTGCTTTTAACACTAAACTCCTTTGTACCATAGCATCCTTTCATAGCAGTACATATATTGACAAAACTTATAAAACTTGCGAATTCAACAACCAATAACCACTAACTAATCATAAAAATAATATTTTGCTTTCAAATAGCCCTTGCCAGTTCATCTTGAACATTTTTAGTTATATTAGCCATATTCTTGATTATTAATGCATACATCTTATCTATCAAAACTTCGTAAAGGCTCTCTTTCAAGGGTCCAGAACAATATGCCAATAAACCATCTATCTTGTCTATGCTGTTTGCCTTCAGCAGTTCTTTTGGAATCTTGCACTGCATAGACTTTCCTTCCATTTTTTCTTTCATTTCAATAGGGGTTCCAACTGCCATGAACTTAAGTTTTACATCTATTATGCAATCTGATTTCAAGGGTCCAGCAATGTAGTATGCATATACATTTATATCTTTTAGAAGTTCTATTTTTCCTCCAGAGCATCTTGCTGCTGCATTATTAAAACAATTTATGTCATTGCCGCAATCCCTCTTGATAATGTTGCTGAAAAAAACAATATATGCAATAAAGAAAATTATCAAAGCAACCATTGCAATTCTGTTAACAACTGGCCTTATGCTATTAAATTTTTTGAACAAGCTTTTTTTAATGAATTTTTTCTTAAAGGTCTTATTTCTTTCAGCATGCTTTATTGTTTTGTGTCTTTCTGGTGTCTTGCAAGAATGCGCTTTTTATGAGTTATTCTAATCTTACCTCTTTTCATCTGGATTTAGTGAGTATTAAATTGTTTTTAAATCTTGCTGTTTTTCTTCTCTGTTAACTCTTCGGTTGGTGCATTAAGTGTCCATTTTAGATAGGTTTTTAAGTTTCTAGATAGTGGTTTCTTCATGGAAGAAGAGAGCAATACAGGATTAGTTGTTTCTTTAATCTTATTTTTAATAAACAGGGCACGATTCAAATAGTTCCATAGATTAATTCCATTCTTATTTAATATAATTCGCCGGTTTGAACTAGAGGTATGATGCGGGGCACATGCATGATGCACATTTTCTAATGCGTGAATGCCTGTGATTAGCAAGGTAAAATGACTATATAAAATACCCTAAAGTTTAACTAATCA
>JAGVYC010000026.1 GCA_018303485.1 Candidatus Woesearchaeota archaeon | reverse complement strand
CCATTGAAAGAGAATGGAACAGAGCAAATCATAGAGCAGCCAATTGCTGTTTTAGTTTATAATGGCCAGCAGTTTAATGTGCCTTTGAAATGCTATTATCTTGACAATCTATTTGAGTTTGATGGTGACGGCTTGGATGGATGCCTGAGATTTATACCAACAATAGATGGGCAGCAAGGCAATCCATTAGGGGCTGGCTTGTATTTATCGCCCAAAGTGAGGGTTACATTATTCAGCAGGCTGTTCTTGTTCAATGAAGATAGCAAATATTTCAAGCTTGTTTATGATGACAGCAAGGGCATGCCATTAGCAGTTTATAATGGAAGGCTAATCGGGCCATTAAAGATATGGGAGATTTCTTATCCTGATAACCTGGTAATACCAAAGGAATATTACAGTGAGGTATTGCCTGATCCAAGAGTTGATAGGCCAATGCAGTGATGGCAAATAACATGAAAAAGATTATTGAAGACAAATGGTTTTATTTTGGCATTGTTGTATTAAGCCTATATTTTTTAATCAGGATTATTGATGAAAGCAAAATATTATTTATGTTTCCTCTGGATTATACAAATGATTATGCAAGCCACATAGCAAAGCTTTTTTTTTTGGATAAATGCGAGATGTTTAATATATGCCAATATTGGTATAATGGTATTGACATCTTTAGCATGTACCCCCCTGGATGGTTTTTGTTTACATTGCCTATATATTATCTGACTAAAAATCTGCTGTATTCAACATTTATATCAGAGTTGCTTTTGTTTTTTATTGGTTTTTTGATAATCAATTACTTTGGCAGAAAATTTAATATGTCTTTTGTCAGGAGGATTGCTTTTTTTGCCTTGTATTTTTTTAATGCCATATCCATTGGGAATTTTATAAGGCTTGGAAGGATGCCTGAAATGTTTGCATGGGTTAATTTTCTGGCATTTGCTTTTTTGATGCTTTATTTTATTGATAAGAAACTAGATTGGAGATTCATTTTCATAAGCATATTTTATGCCTTGATTGCAATATCGCACCAAACAACAGCAATATTAAGCTCGATTTTATTCTTATCCTTGTTTCTGGCTAAAAAGGGAAAGGAGAGATTAATTGTTGTTTTAAGCGGATTGCTTGCATTAGCCCTGTCTTCTTGGTGGTGGGTTAGATACTTGATGAATGTCAAAGAAGGAAGCGCATTAACTTATGTACTAAGCAGATGGCTTTTGGACTTTAAAACACTGCTTTATGAGAACATTACAGCAATCATACTGCCATTGGCTTGCTTGATATTATTTTATTTTTACATAAAGGGCAAAAGCAAAGAGCAAAAGCTATTTTTTGTTCCAGTAATTGCAATAACAGTTTTAGTGTTGACAAGGATTATTATTTTTGTGCCGGTATTTAATTATGTTTATACAGATCCTTACTTGTATTTCATAATGTTCTTTGCGGTGTTTTTCCTTATGAAGGCTGAGATGCCAAAACAAATGTATGCCTTAGCTGCGATCGGGCTTGTTTTAATGCCTGTTGCAAGCATTGCTATTAATGAACTGCATACACCTTATTTTAAGGATTATAGTGAGAGGCAGAAGAATGCTGTTGAAATTATTGATTACATTGATGGAAGGTTTTTCATTGACAGCTATGAGCAATATAAAACTTACTCAGAACTGCTTGAAGATAAGGATGCTTTATTTGCAAAGGCATTTTATTCTTTAGCTGCTACGAAAGGCAAGTATGGTGCTGGCGGCTGGAACGAGCAGTTTGTGAGCAAGGAATATAACAAACTTGTAAATTTAAGGTTTGTTACAAGGGGATGCGAGCAAATGAAAAATGATTTAAACACATTGAATGCTACTGAAATTATTGTTTTCGATGAAGATTGCACAATACTTAAAAACTGCGGATTTAAAGAGAAAAAAACAATAGGAGATGCATGCTTATATGAAGCGGATTCCTAGAGATGTTGAAAAGCTGTATGATTTTTGCAGCCTTAAGGACAAGATTTATATTAAATTAAGATGGAAGCTGTGCCCATTCGAGCTTATTGAAAGATTTTTGCCTAAGAGTGGAAGAATAGTTGATGTTGGCTGCGGCTATGGATTGCTGGCTAATTTAACTGCATTGAGATATGCTGAAAGGGACGTCTATGGCTTTGATATGAATGCAAGAAGGATAAATATTGCTAGAAAATCTGTAAAAAACAGGAAGAATGTTCATTTTGAAATAAAAAATGTTAAAGACTTAAGGCTTGGAAGCTGTGATGCTATTATAATGAGCGATTTCTTGCATCATGTGCCTTACAGAGAACAGGAAAATTTAATAAAACAAGCTTATGGCAAGCTGAAAAAGAAAGGGATTATGATAATACTGGATATTGAAAAAAAACCCTTGTGGAAGTATTTATTTGCAGCTAATCTGGACAGGGTTTTAAATTGTTTTCCAAGACTTTATTACAGGGATGTGAAATCATTTAATAACATGCTTGAGAGAAATGGCTTTAGCGTTAGCATTATATAATTCTGCATTTGTTTTTTATTAACAAATTAGCCATTTTTATACTTTGTTGTTAATGAGTATCATTATGTTTTTTATTAACAAAAACAACTTTAAATATAACTTATGTTAAAAGAAAACATTTAAATATAAGATATTCTCCCGATATTAAAATTATTTCCATCTATCTTTGGCATGTTTGTGCCAGAGAAGGGATACATTAAAAAACGAGTGCTATGGCCATAATGTATTGCTACATCAATGCCATCATTCATTTCATTTATGACATTTGTCAAATCATTTTGCATATTGCCTGTTTCCTTAATTAATTTAGCGCTATAGCCTCTTGAATTTAACATGGCTACATGCCTGTTGCCCATTACTTCCAATTCATTGCCATCGCCAAAAAGCAATATTTTGTTTATTTTTTTTGGCGCGAATGATTTTACCTTATCAATCACTGTTTCCAAATCTGCTGGATTATTTACCGGCATTCTTCCAAGGCTTATGTCTGGCAAATATCCATTAGACTTAATGTTTGAATAGTAGAAATCTGTTGGTATGACTTCTTGGCCTAGAGATTGCGAGTAGGTTTCGAAAAAAGTTGGCATTGTCTTTGTATCACCAACCAATAATATATACTTTAAATCAGGATTGGAATTGGCGTAATCCGATAAAAAACTCCTAAGCTGGTTGCTATCTGGTGTTGATAAAATATCTGAAAATTTAAGATGCTCCACATTATAATCTGCTTTATGAAAATCTGCAAGTTCGCTTGATGTTGGATATAAGCTGTCTGGAGCTATAATCAAGTATTCTTTTGAGACGTTTTTTGAAGTGCTTTCAGATCCACAATTTGCTAAGATATTTGACATGCTAGATAAAGCTGCTACTTGCAACGCCTTTTTCAAAAGTTCCCTTCTTTTCATACAATTTTACAAGAATTTACAGTATATAATCTTTACTATTTTTTAATTACTATTAAGTAGTATCTATTTTCTTGCAATGCATAAGACAGAAACGCCAATAGGAATATTGAAGAGTTTTAGGACTTTTGCTTCGATCTTAAACCAACTTATCAAGAAATTGTTATCAAGAAATTGGTTAAAATACCTGGCTTTATTGAGGTGTCTGCTTTGTTTTTCCTCAAACCAAATATTTTTTGAATTGTTCTTAAAATAAAGACCGGAAAGAATGAAATGAAATTTACATAAGTTATCTTTTCTATTTTAAATCCTGCTTCAAGGACAGCCTTTTTTATTTGTATTTTTGTGAATCTTCGTGAACCATGGACAATGATATCATGACCGCCGTAAAGAATATTAAATGCGGGCAGTCTTAGAATTAACAAACCATCTTTGTTTAAAATACGATGGAATTCTATTATTGCTTTTTTGTAGTCCTTTACATTTTGATGGTATAACACTTCAAAACTAGTAACTAGATCAAATGTGTTATCCTTAAATGGGATTTTTTCAACAGACGCTTTTTTTACATTTTTTAAGCCATTAATCTTGCAGAATTTCAATGCTTCATCTGAAATGTCAATGCCATAAACTTTTCCATATTTTGATAGCTTGATCATATTCATTCCAGTGCCACAGCCGGCATCGAGGATTTTGAGCTCATTTTTTTGCTTTAGGTATTTTTTAAGCATTGAGAAGATTATTGCCCTATTGCCTACATACCACCAATGGTTTTTTTCCTGCTCAAACATCAGTTGATATTGTTCTTTTTGCATTTTACCAGTAATACACCTTGTTTTTCCTGTAGAAATCTATAGTTCTTCTGAGCCCTTCTTTTGGTCCTATTTTTGGATGCCAGCCTACATCATTGTACAGCTTTGTCGCATTGGCGCAAAAATCGCCGGGTTCAAGCAATTTTTTATTTTCAGGATATTCCTTATACTCTATAAAACCTCTCTCTGCTATATCAACCACCATGTTAGCAACATCACTTACATGAACAACATTATTACATTTATCTTCAAGTATTGCATCATACCTTATGAAGCTACCCACATTGTAAGCTTTTCCAGAAGTAATAGGGGATGACATAGCAAGCATGAATGCAGATACAGCATCATCTACAAATACAATGTCCCTTAAGAATTTGCCATTACCCCATATTTCCAGTGGCTTATTGTCAATTGCCTGCCTTATATACCATGGAACAAATCCTCGGCTTGGATCAACCATCTGCTGCCTTGGACCATAAATATTTGTAAGCCTTAAGGAAACAGTTTCAAGGCCTTGCTTATTATTATGAAGATGGAAAAGCTCAGCCATATACTTATGTATGCCTTGCGGGTCTGTTGTTTCCAATACTATTTGAGATTCGTCAACTGGCAACTTGTCTTTTGGCACTTTTCCATATTGATCCCTGGTGCCTGCAAACACTATTTTTATCTGCCTGTTTGTTTCTTTTGCAGCCAACTTGCAGGCCTTTATCAATGATTGATGTGAATCATAATTTATAGCTCTGTCACATTCTGGATCTTCTTCGCTGCCGCTATGGCTGACAGAGCCAGCAAGGTTAAAGATGCAATCTATCCCACTTACTAGGCGCTCTATTTTTGATGTATTCCGCAAATCACAGTTCTGGCCAAGATACATTTCTTCAATGGCATGTTCAATGCCTTTAATGTTGAAGACATTGGCCCCAAGCCCTTTTATGCAAGAATCAACAATTGTTATCTTTTTTGGAGAAGGCTTTAATCTGGCAAGCCTGTGAGCTATGTTAGAGCCTATGAAACCCAGACCCCCTGTGATAAGTACATTTTTATCTTTAAAATATTCTTCTACCATTTTAATAACCCTTTTAATCTTTTAACCAAAACTAATTCATACCATTGGTTAATTAGGCCTATTAAAACACTTAATATTCTTTTTGGCCTGAAAAACTGCGAATGGCCATAAACTCTTGGGTAATGGTTTACAGGAATGTTTTTTATTGTATAGCCTGTATCTTGGATCTTTTTCATCATTTCAGTACAGATTAATCCGGAATTTGATTCTAACTTTACATTATCAAAAATATAGCGGTGCATTAATCTAAAATCGCAATCTACGTCTTTTACCTTAAGATTGAATAAAATATGCATAATCAAGTTGTAGAGATTTCCCATTATTTTTCTGTAAAATTTGTCTGCTCTTTTTATCTTGTAGCCGTTAACAACATCATATTCATCTATAAATGGGATTAATTTTGGAAGCTCATATACATCAAATTGCGCATCTCCGTCTGTGTAAAAAATTAAGTCTTTTTTGCATGAGTAAAATCCAGTTTTTAAAGCACCACCGTAACCGAGATTGTTTTTATGATGGATTACCTTTATTTTTTTGTTTTTCTTTGCAAGTTCATCTGCTATTCTTCCAGAGCTATCAGGAGATGCATCATCAACTATTATGATTTCATAGTCCTTGGCATATTCATTTAGAATTTTATCCAGCTTAGCTGCCATTAATTCAACTGTTCCTGCATCATTGTAAACTGGGAAAAATGCTGATATACTGTGCTTTTTCATGCCTAAAGATTCTGCAAATAGTTTTAAAAACATATCGTTGTTTTAGTGTTATATGCTATACACTTTAATAATATCTGTTGTAATCAGCTTTTTGGTAACATTGTATGCAACACCATGGTTAATAAGGTATTTGAGACGGATAAACATGGTTGTACCTGATGTTCACAAGGAGAATAAGCCGTTGATTCCAATATCCGGGGGGCTTGCTGTAATGGCTGGCTTGTTTTCAGGATTGATGCTGTTTATCTTTTTTGAGACTTTTTTTCCATCAGAATTGAATTTTTTATACCAGAATGGGAGATCTTTATTGCTCTTGTTTGCTGCTGCTACATCTTTGCTGATCATAACTTTTGTTGGATTTGTTGATGATATTATAATTGAAAAATCTAAAGGAGAATCTGGGGGATTAAGGCAGTGGCAAAAGCCTTTATTGACATTGACTGCAGCCATACCATTAATGGTGATAAATGCAGGAACTAAAAGGATGCTGTTTCCATTTTTTGGATATGTTGATGTTGGGATTTTGTATCCTTTGCTATTGGTTCCTATTGGTGTTCTTGGCGCTGCAAATATGGTTAACTTGCTAGAGGGCTTTAATGGGGCTGCTGTTGGAATGGGATTAATTTATACATTTTCTCTGGGATTGTATGCATATACATATGGCAGTTATATAGCTGCTTTATTTGCATTTATGGCTTTTGCTGCTTTATTGGCTTTTTTTATCTACAACAAGTATCCCGCTAAGATATTGCCTGGTGACTCATTGACTTATTTGCTTGGAGGGTTATTAGCAATTATAGCAATTGTTGGCAATATTGAGAAGGTTACTTTAATCATAAGCACACCATTTATTATTGAAGCGCTATTAAAATTAAGAGGGAGATTTAGAAAAACATCAATTGGCTATTACAAAGACGGCAAGGTCCTTTCAAATTATGACAATGTATATTCACTTCCACATATTTTAACAAGAACAGGCAAGTTTACTGAAAAACAAGTTGTTTGGTTTTTGATGCTAATACAGTTAGTATTTGCAATAGTAATATGGCTAATATAAAAGAACTATCAATCATAATACCAGCATACAATGAGGAAAAAAGAATAGGCAGGACTTTAGACATTTATACAAAATTCTTTAATAAAAAATTGGATTATGAAATATTAGTTGTATTGAACGGATGCACGGATAAAACCTTAGATGTTGTTAAAAAATATGCTAGAAGAAATGTAAAGTATATTAACATAAAAAAAAGCATTGGAAAGGGAGGGGCTGTAATTGAAGGTTTTAGAAATGTTAATGGAGGGTACATAGCTTTTGTTGATGCTGATTCTAGTACAGAGCCAGACCAATTATATTTTATTTATAACAAGATCGAGAATAGCAAATATGATGGTGTTATTGGATCAAGATGGATTAAGGGAGCTAAAATAAAAAAATATCAGCCATGGAAAAGGGTTATTGCTTCTAGAGTTTATAATTTATTAGTCAAGTTAATTTTATTTTTGCCTTATAGGGATACACAATGTGGAGCAAAGGTATTCAGCAATAGACCAATAAAATCAATATTAAATTCTGTAATACCGGTTGGCTGGGAGTTTGATGTTGCTTTGCTGTATGCATTGAGGAAAAGAGGCTTTAAGATAAAAGAAGTTCCTATTGTATGGGCTGATAAAATGGGAAGCAGCTTGAAGATAGCCAAAACAGCACCTAAGATGCTTAAATCTTTGATAAGGATAAGGCTTGGAAATTCAATGTTCAAGAGGTTTTTATTATGAAGATATCAATTGTTATAGCTACAGCACCAGACAGAAATGCTGAAGTGCTGGAATCTTTGAAAAAGGTTGATTATGGCAGGGAGAGGTATGAGGTTATTGTTGTTAAGGGCTTAAATCCGAGCGAAAACAGGAATAATGGTGTTAAAAAGGCCAAAGGTGAAATTATTGGCTTTATTGATGATGATGCTTTTGTTGACAAGAATATATTGAAGAATGCTGAATTATTCTTTGAAAGGCATAAAGAGATAAGCTTGATTGGAGGACCGCAGTTAACGCCTAAGGAAGATAGAACTTTTGCTAGAGTTTCTGGCTATGCCTTGGAGAGCTATTTTGGAACTAGCAGCATGTCAAAGAGGTATAGGATTGGAAAACTTGACTTAAATGCTGATGAAAATTCATTGACAAGTGCTAATTGCTTTGTAAGGAAAGATGTTTTTAAGAAAATTAATGGATTTAATGTAAATCTTTATCCTGGAGAAGATCCTGAGTTTTTTGCAAGAGCAAAGAAAAATGGTTTTAGAACAGCTTATGTTCCTAATGTAATTATATACCATAAGAGAAGGGCAACATTAAAGAAGTTTGTTGAGCAATTTTTTAAATATGGATATTTCAGGCTGAAAAAAGAGAAATTTATGGGAACCAGACCAGGCCTGCTTTTTTTTATGCCCAGCTTTTTTATAATTTATTTGTTATTGCTGCCTATATTAGCTATGGCAAGCAGTATTTTTTTAGCGCCCTTAATGATTTATGCTTTAGCGGATTTATTAGTTAGTTTGCATATTGGAATCAGGAAACTGGATTTGTTGGCTCTGATATTATTGCCTTTTATCTTCTTATTGCTGCATCTAAGCTACGGGTTTGGGATGATTTATCATATTACAACTGTAAACTTGCACAGATAATTTGCCATATCATTATTAAATCGGTTGAAGAATGTTCAATCTTTTGTATTCGATTTTTCTATCTTTCAAAAATTTCTCAAATTCATTCGATTTTTCTATTGGGATACTTATTACTGAATTTATCAGCCTTTTTCCACCAAGTATTTTTAAAAGCCCCGGGGCATTGCGGCCAGATAGTATATAGTTAAATTTTATTTTCTCAGTATGATTTAAGCTTTTTAAGCTATAAAAAAATACTGAAGAAGTAATAAAGCCCAATATCTCTGAGAATTTTTTTCCTGTGAACAAACTTATGCCTTCCATCAATATACCTGTACGGGCAAGAAAATTTGATGAGAATAAATCTTTTAGAAGCATTTGCTTAACATCTAATTGCAGATTAAGGTCCATTAGTTTTTGCTTTATCACTTGTATTTTGTCCAATCTCCCCCTTAATGAACCCTCTAAAAATATCACAACTATGTCAATATCTTTGGCCAAGATATCTCCTTTTGCATAGGAGCCGTACAATATAATATCAAATATTGTATTATCTTTTTTTTCAGATATCAAGCTTTTTTTTAATTGATTCAGCATCTTCTTTAAGCAATAAAGCCGCCTCCTTATCCATTTTATTTGTGTAGCTGTTTTGATAGAAAGGGAAATCTCTGTCAACAATTTTGTAAATCTCTGCATATTTTTCTTCCAATATCCTAAACCTTTGAGTGTGAGAAGAGGGTATTTGACCCTCCTGCCTTAGAATGTAAAGATCACATAATGCAGCTACGGCCTTGAAAAATAGCGTTGTTGCACTATTGTATCTTGCTGTCTTGAAAGCCATTAAACCTAGCTGGTAATATTCATTGAAATTGTCTATTAAAACGCGTTCCTTTTCATTCATGTTGTAT
>JAGVYC010000027.1 GCA_018303485.1 Candidatus Woesearchaeota archaeon | reverse complement strand
CTTGCCATTAAAGGCACTACTGCAGGAAGTGCAGAAAGTAACGCTTGGGGAGATGTTTCAAGAGAAATGCCTATGAACCAAGAATCCCAGTGCATTTGATTAATCATCAGATGCCCCGCAGCTTGCTGCGAAGCGAGCTAGGCGAGCGATGGGAGCTTCACTATGTTTTATAAAAAAATAAAAAAAGAAAGAATAAAAAATCAATGCAATATTTTTCCTACCAGCCCCAATTTTTTGCAGACTTTGCAGTTTGGGTCTGGATCGAAATTATGCTCCAGATCAAAATGGGGATCTCTAAAGAATTCTATTGCATCTTTTGCTTGTTTTTCTTCGGTTCTGTACGCTTTATTATCATCATCATATCCCGGGTACAGATGAACTGCGGGATATGGATCTTCTTCCTCATTTGGAAGAATGTTATTCACTCCATACATCTATATATTCGCCCCCTAAACTTATGAATTTGAAGAATTTCTAAATTTATAAATGTTGTTATTTTCTTTTCAAGCTCGTGTATCTCGCACATATATAAATTTTTTAATGACTGCTTCCAATGGTTTTGAGGATTATTTTTTTAGAGTTATAGGATAAATTTTGGGATAAATTTTTCTTATTTTTACTACTAACGCAAGGTTTATAAGTTTGTAGATATTGCTAAAATGTGATATATTCGTACAGGGTAACACAAAATGTTAGCTATTGAAACCATTGAAGCAATGTGTAAGGAAGGCAGAGGGAATTATTGCACTCTTAAGGAGATTATTTCTAAATTAAATATAAGTGAAGATGAATTAAAACAGGATTGTGAGTTAAAAAATGAATGGGAAATTGCTGACGGCATATATAAAAAGACAATTGATGACATATGTGAAAAGTGCTTTGATATTTATTGCCTGCCAAAAGGAATAATTTCTAAAAAACATTTGCCTTCAAGGTTGTTAGAGCAGCTAAAGTGCATAGAGAAATTCAAGTTTGAAGAGAGTGAAAGACAACCTGATAAAAATATAGATTGGAATCTAGCAGCAACCCTGTGGATTTCTATGGGATATGCCGATAGCTATAATGCTGTTTTTAAGGATGGAGTGCGAAACGGAGAATTATATGCAGAATTGTTGAAACATAGAGACATGATGCTTGAAAAAGGATTTATTTTAATAGATGGGAATTTTAAGTCTACAATGCAGTAATAATCAATTTATCTAAAATTTATGCATAATCTTTTAAATATAAGCTGATTCTAGTAATTTTATGTTAATAGGGATTGTGGGTAAGCCATCAACCGGAAAATCAACTATTTTCAAAGCAGCTACATTAGCTGAGGTTGAAATAGCAAGTTATCCATTTACAACTATAAAGCCTAATTTTGGAACTGGTTTTGTTAAGGTTGATTGCATTGACAAGGAATTCAATACATTATGCAACCCAAGATTCGGTTACTGCCTTAAAGGCAAAAGATTCGTGCCAGTGGAACTGATAGATGTTGCTGGCCTTGTTGAGGGGGCACATGAAGGCAAAGGCCTTGGCTCACAATTTTTAGACGATTTAAACCAGGCTGATGCTTTAATACACATAATAGATATTTCTGGCAGCACTAATGAAAAAGGAGAAGCTGTTGAACCATTAAGCTACGACCCATTGAATGATGTTAAATTTTTGGAGCATGAGCTTGATATGTGGTATTTGAGGATATTAAAAAAGAGCTGGGATAAATTTGCAAGAACTGTAAAAGGAGAAAATGGCAAGGCAGGCAAGGCTATTGCAAAGCAGATGTCAGGGGTAAGAGTGGATGAGAACATTGCAGAAAATGCAATTAGAAAATTAAATCTTGATGAAGATGTTCTGAAATGGACAAATAATGATTTATTTATGCTGGCATCTGAATTAAGAAAGATAACAAAGCCTATGATAATTGCCGCAAACAAGATTGACATTAATGGTGCTGAAAACAACCTGAAAAGACTGATTGAAAAATTTTCAGAATACAAAATAATAGCCTGCTCAGCTGAATCAGAACTTGCTTTGAAAGAGGCCGCTAAAAAAAATTTAATAAGCTATATTCCTGGGGAAGGCAATTTTGAAATTACAAGCAGCAGCTTGAATGAAAACCAGAAAATGGCATTAAATTTTGTTAAGGAAAACATACTAAACAAATATAAAAGCACAGGAGTACAAGATGTTTTAGATTATGCTGTCTTTAACTTGCTTGGATACATAGCAATATTCCCTGGCGGTTTAAATAACTTAAAAGATTCTGAAGGAAGGACATTGCCAGATTGCTTTTTAATGCCTAAGAACAGCACGTCTTTAGATTTTGCATTTAGAATACATACAGACATTGGAAAAAAATTTGTCAAGGCAATAGATGTAAAGAAGAAAATTGCTGTTGGCAAGGAACATTTATTGAAGAATAGGGATGTAATTGAGATTAAGACTAGCTGATCTTAAAGTAGCTTACAACATCAAATACTTCTCTTTGTTAATTCTCTTGCTATGTAAGAAATAATGAATAATATTATGATAAAGCTCATCAATATGTAAATTGAATTCAGCAGTGTTGTTATGTCTGTGTTAAACAACAGTATCTTTTTGAGCATGCCCTCGCTGACAACAAATGGATTATATTTTACAATTTCTCTGAATGCCCCTGGCAGGGATTCTATTGGCAGTATTGTATTGGAAAACACAAGCAAGATGCTGCTTATGGATATTGACGCAAGTGTTGAAGTTTCTTCTGTCCTGAACAAGTAACCAATAATCATGCCTATAAAGATAAATACGGATGCAATTATTAATATGGCTAATGCAAGATTTGGAGCCATGCTTAACAACTGGTTTTTAAAGAAGTACAATGAAACTAGGAATAATATTAATAACTGCAGCATAACAAGTATTATGTTTGTCAAGTAAGTGCCAATCATGTAAAGCAAGTCTGAAGTTGGAGTTATGAAATTTCTGAAGTATGCTGCTGATAATTTCTCACGTACCACTATTGTTGAGGATAGCAAAACACTAATAAACATTATAACAAGGACTATCATTGTGGGGAATAGAAAGCTTAAATGAGACTTATCTTTTGTTATTGGCTGTACGCTTGTTTTTATCGGTTCTACTATTAAGCCAGCGTCTGTTACCTTAATGCTTCCAACTTCTGCGCTTATTGTGTTTAAAGCTGTTCTTAATGAGTTTAAATCAGCCAGACTTATTGTAAGGAGTTTTCTGATGCTCTCTAGATCCTGGATGGTTGATGCTCTTGATTTTGACGCTTCATCAAGCTTTAATTTTAATGTATCAACACCTAATTTAACATCTTCTATGGAATTTTTAAGGTTGTTAGACATTACCAAGCTAACATTGTATTTATTCCTTATTGCATTTACCTGATCTTCAATATCGGTAAAGTTAATTTCTGAGATGTTGCCTGTTAAATCGATTTTGTTTAAATTATCCTCAGAGCCCTGTATTTTTAATGTTGAATCGCTGTTGTCAGAGATTAACTTGTTGATTATTATTATCTTTTCTTCTATGGATTTTTTTGTTTTGTCAAGAACTGAAAGCATGTCTGTTGTCAGGCTTATTCCTAGTTCTGTTGATTTTGCTGATACCTTTTCTGATATTGTATTTGTTATCAAAGAAGCCAGGTTTATTCTTGATTGGTCAACATAAACCTCTATGATATTGTCTTTATCGCCTATCTTTAAATCTTTTGGAAAAATAGCGCATAAATGGAAATCGCCAAATTTAACACCATCTTTGCAAGATTCTAGGCTTTTTGCTTTTATTACAGAATATTCCTGATTTTCAAGGCTCTTTGTTATAGAGTCTGTAAGCTCTGAATATGACTCTGAATATGTTGCTATTCTTATGTTGTAGAGTGAAGAACTATTAAAAGCAAGCCCAACAAGCAAGATTATTACCAATGGGCCGAGCAAGACTATTAATGCTGATGTCTTTGACCTTATTAATATCTTTATGTCTTTTTTAATCATCATAATAAGCTTTGACAGGAACAAGATTCTTGGCAGTGATGATTTTATTTTTTGCTCTTGCTTTCCAATAACTTCTTTTTTTGGCGTTGTCTGAGATATCTGGATTTTTTGCGGTTTTTCTTGTATTTCTGGCTTTTCAACTACCTTTTTCTTCACCTCTTTTTTCCCCAGTAGCTCTGAATACTTGTCAAAAATACCCATGTTAATGTTTAATGTTGTTTCGTTACAGCTTCAAATACCTCTTCCAATGAAGGCTTATTTAATGATAGTTCTATTATTTTTTCTTTTTTTGCTTTTAAAAATGACAGCATAGATTTCATTGTTATTTCTGGCTTTTCTGTATAGATTATTATGCGGTGTTTTTTGTCAAATATTTTTTTGTAGCCATGCTTGTTAAGATATTTTGTTATTTTAGCATAATCTTCATTTTTTGTTTGAAGAGAGATTTCATAATTGCTTGAATACCCCTCTTTTAATTGGTCAGGAGAGCCATCGCTGATTATTCTGCCGTTGTTTAAGATTGCTATTTTGTTGCATACTAGCTCTATTTCCCCGAGCAAATGAGATGTTATTATTATTGTTGTGTCTTTTTGTGCATTTATTCTTCTTATTAAGGCCAGAACTTCTTTTCTTAATATTGGATCCAGGTCTTCTGTTGGTTCATCGAGTATCAAAACTCTTGGAGAATGTATTAAAGCGCATGCTATGTCTAAACGTCGCTGCATGCCTGTTGATAATTCTGATGCTAATTTATTTCTGGCGTCATTTAGTTCAACAAGGCCCAATATTTCATTGGTCTTTTCTTTTATTTCACTGCTTGATAGATTATACATCTTGCCGAAAAAAGCAATGTTCTCTTCAACGCTTAGCTTATTGTAATATGAACCGCCTTGGGATGCAAAGCCAAATGTTTGATGTATCTTGTCCTGTATTACAGAAATGTTTTTTGAATCATAGGTTATAGAACCGCCATTGGTTTTTAAAAACCCTATGATAAGGTTTAATATTGTTGTTTTTCCGCTGCCGCTCGTTCCTATAATACCATAAATATCCTTGTTGTTTATTGTTAGATTAACGCCGCTAAGAACAAGGTTCTTATTGAATTTTTTGACAACGTCTTTTAACTGGATTAGCAATTGTTCTGGCATAGTAAAACCTTTAGGAAGTATGTTATTAAATATTTTTCTTAATTATAGAATAGTGAAAAAACTATTTAAAGGACTAAGATTGTGTTTTTCACTATGGCAGTGATTGTTTGGATAACAACAATAATAAGTGCAGTTATAATTTTGATTGCAGGGCATATTGCTATAACAATAGTTTTGCCAAAATTAAAAGAGCTTGTTAATCCTGTTATAAAGGATGAAAAATCTTTGTCTGCTTTGATGACTCTGCTGCTTATACTAATAATTGTTTTAGCTTTAGGCTCTATAATCACTGTGCTGAATGGCTTGCAAAATGATGTTGTTAACCTGCTAAATGTTTTCAAGCCTGGTTTGACATTGCTAACTGATTTTGGAAATTACGTTGGTTATATAATTTTGGGCTTTATAGTTGTTCTTGGATTGAAGTATTTTAAGTAAGGAAATAAGGTGGCCTTTCTCCGTAAAATATGTAATATCAACTTCTTAAATGAAATTTTCTTGCTATTGTAACATATCAATAGCTGTTAGTATTTATTAAGATTACAGTGGCTCTGCACAATTCAAATGCTTAATACATAAACATATAAATAAAGGTATGCAGAAATATTAACCTGTCTAAATAAAATATATAGTAAACTTGATAGGAATTTTATATTATCACAAACAAGCATTTAAAAAAGAAATAGTATTATTCAAAAATGAGAAAAGGAAATATAGACTTAAGCATTGTGATTCCTTGCTACAATGAAATTGAGCACATTAACCAAAGTATGAAAGAACTTATTGAGTTTATGGACGCCACAAAACTTAACTATGAATTAATATTTATAGATGATGGCTCCATTGATGGCACTGCCAAAGAAATTGATAAACTTAGTGAAAAATACACTTGTGCACGATTGTATAAACACCCCGCAAACATTGGAAGAGGCAGTGCTGTTTATGACGGCATAATGAGAGCCAAGGGAAATATTGTTGGATTTATTGATATAGACTTAGACGTCTCCCCTGTGTATATACTGCCTTGCTATTTTTGCATTAAAGGTGGTTATGATGTTGTTACTGCAAATAGAATTTACAGGATTAAAATTAGCAATATG
>JAGVYC010000014.1 GCA_018303485.1 Candidatus Woesearchaeota archaeon | reverse complement strand
GGTAAAAAAAATTGCATGGCACAAGCTTCGCTTGCCATGCTTTTTATTATTTTACAAAAAGAAATACTTTACGCCATTCAACTCCGCCCTAAAGGGACGGCAGATTTCTGGCTAAGAATGGTTAACTAATATAGATTTTGTGAGATTTAGGACAGAGCCAAATAAAAAGATAGTTTTATAAATAGTCAAAATCAATTCTTGCAATACCCTACTGAATTTCAAAAGCCGCTGATTCTAGAAGTAAGTACAAATAAAAAATAAACGAAACATGGGAGACAAGCACAGACCTAGGAGAGGATCATTGCAGTTTTGGCCTAGAAACAGGGCTAAAAGTGAAACACCCAGGATAAGGTGCTGGGCAGATGTAAAAGAGCAAAAGATACTTGGTTTTGCCGGCTATAAAGCTGGAATGACACACTTGCTATTAAAAGACAATACAAATTCAACTACTAAAGGTGAGATAATAAATAATGCTGTAACAGTGATAGAATGCCCACCATTAAAACCCTTATGCTTAAGATTTTACAAAAAAGATAATACTGGATTAAATATTATTTCTGATGTTTATGCAAAGAATATTGACAAAGAAGTTTTAAGGCAAACAAATATCTCAAAAAAAGTAGCAGAATTGCCTAAAGACTGCTATTTAGTAAGATTGGTTGTTTATACGCAGCCAAGATTAACTGGTTTTGGAAAAAAGAAGCCAGATATATTTGAAATAGGATTAAGTTACGATAAGAATGATACTGAGAATTTAAGGATCCTGCTGGAAAAAGAGATTAAAATTTCAGACATATTCAAGGCAGGCCAATTTGTTGATGTTCATTCTGTAACCAAGGGAAAGGGATTCCAAGGAACTGTCAAGAGGTTTGGGGTTACAATAAGGCAACACAAATCTGAAAAGACAAAGAGGGGCATTGGTTCATTAGGGCCTTGGCATCCAAGAAGGGTTAGTTTTCGGGTACCTCAAAGCGGCAAGATGGGTTATCATTTAAGAACAGAATATAACAAATGGAATATCATAATAGGAAATGATGCTAGCAAAATTAATCCAAAGGGAGGGTTTATGCATTATGGCATTGTCAAAAATGAATATATTGTACTAAAAGGGTCTTTACCCGGGCCTAATAAAAGGCTTGTGATAATAACAGAACCAATAAGGGCTAAGAAGCAGGCAAGCAATCCGGAAGTCAAATATATAAGCCAGGAGTCAAAGCAATAAAAATGAAATTTAGCATGCTTGATTTGAATGGGAATAAAATAAAAGAAGTAGAACTACCAAAGCAGTTTGAAGAAGAATATAGACCGGATCTAATTAAAAGGGCTGTTATTTCTATAATCAGCGGCGAGAGGCAACCCTATGGATCTAAAAAAGAAGCTGGCATGAGGAGCTCATCAAAATTATCAAGAAGAAGACGCAAGTTTAAAGGCGCCTATGGAAAAGGCATTTCAAGGGTCCCAAGAAAAACAATGACAAGAAGAGGGACACAATTTTTCTGGGTTGGTGCAACAGCCCCTCATACTGTTGGTGGCAGAAGGGCGCATCCTCCAAAAGCAGAAAAGATATGGAAAGAATACATAAACATTAAAGAGAGAAGAAAGGCAATAAGGTCTGCTCTGGCAGCAAGCATGAACAAAGAGCTTGTTATTACAAGAGGGCATAAAATAAAAAATATTTTTCCAATCATATTTGATGCAAAGATTGAAGATGTCAAAAAAACCAAAGATATAATAAATTTGCTGGATAAAGTCGGATTAAATGAAGAGATGGATAGGATATCTATAAGAAGGGTAAGATCAGGAGTAGGAAAGAACAGGGGGAGAAAATATAAGAATAAAATAGGGCCTTTATTTATTGTATCAAAAAAGGACTGTAATCTGCTTAAAAGTTCAAAGAATATTCCCGGCTGCGATGCAGTAATTGTTAATAATTTAAATGCAAAGCTTCTATCACCAAATACTGTTGGCATAAGACTGTGCATATGGAGCGAAGCTGCCTTAGAAAAAATAAAGAAGGAGTGCTTATTTTTATGAACTCAAATGAAGATTATGGAATTGTAAAATTTCCGCTTATAACAGAGAAATCAATAAGATTGAATGAAAGAGAAAATAAGATAATATTCATTGTAGATAAAAAATCCAATAAAAATGACATTAAAAATGCTGTTGAAAGAATTTTCAATGTAAGGGTTGTTAAAATAAATACAACAATACTTCAAAATGGAAGGAAAAAGGCTTTTGTAAGGCTGGCAAATGAAAATCCTGCAAGAGATATAATAACTCAAATGGGCTTAATGTAATATGGGAAAAAGAATAATAACACAAAGGCGAGGTCGTGGAACTTTTACATATAAATCACATAGCCACAGAAGCAAGGGCAAGATAAGCAACAGGCAACATGATGATGCTGAAAAAAATGGTTTCATCAATGGCAAGGTTATTGATTTGATTCATTGCAGCCAGCATAGCGCTCCTTTAGCAGTTGTGAAGTATGCTGATAAAGAAGTCATAATGCCTGCTGTATCTGGAATAAAAGTAAATGATGTAATCAGCAGCGGAAGCAAAGCAGAATTAAGAGATGGTAATGTCCTTCCATTAAAAGACATCCCAGAAGGAACTGATGTATGCAATATAGAAATTTCTATTGGAAAGCCTGCATTTTGCAGGTCAGCTGGAACATTTGCAAAGATTATTGGAAAAGTAAACAACAAAGTCCTAATAAAATTGCCATCAAAAAAAGAGATGATGGTTGACCAGAACTGCAGGGCTGTTATAGGTATGGTTTCCGGAGGCGGAAAAAAGGAAAAACCATTTGTCAAAGCAGGAAACAGACATCATTTAATGAGGGCAAAAGGGAAATTATATCCAAAAACATCTGGTGTTGCTATGAATGCTGTAGACCATCCATTCGGATCTGGAAGAGGAAGGCATGTAGGCAAAACAAAAATACCATCAAGGTATGCGCCACCAGGAAGGAATATAGGGTTAATAAGGGCAAGAAGAACTGGAAGGAACAGATAAAATGGCAAAGAAATTTTTATTCAAAGGAAGAACATTGGAAGAGCTACAAAATCTTGATTTGAAGGAATTTGCAAGTCTTATTACTTCAAGGCAAAGAAGAAGCTTAAAGAGAGGTCTGACAGATCAGCAAAAAAAACTGCTAAAGAAAATAAATGATTTGAAGTCGGGCAAAAGGAAAAAACCAGTCAAGAGCCATGTAAGGGATATGCTAATACTGCCTGAAATGGTTGGTGTTACAATCCATGTTCATAATGGAAAAGAATATGTTCCTATTATAATAAATGAAAATATGCTCGGCCATTATATTGGCGAGTTTGGATTAACAAGGAAAAAGGTTGCGCACTCTGCTCCAGGGGTTGGAGCAACAAAATCAAGCGCAGCACAATCGGTAAAATAAAATGGACAATGAAAATATTGCAAAGGCTACTGGCAGGGATTTACCGATATCAACAAAAAAAAGCATTGAAGTTTGCAATTTCATTAGGGGCCTGCATATTAAGAAAGTGAAAATCAAACTGAATGATGTAATAAAACAAAGGATGGCTGTTCCATACAAAAGATTCAATAAAGATTTGGGGCATAAAAAGAACATAATGTCAGGTAGGTATCCTATAAAGACATGCAAATACATACTTGATATTATAGAATCTGCTGAAGCTAATGCGAAAAATATTGGACTGAATACAGACAACCTAATTATAAGCAGGATAATTGCCAATAAGGCATCTAGACCTTGGAGGCAGGGCAGGAAGAGAAGGATAAAGATGAAAAGAACTCATATTGAGGTTGTTGTTTCAGAGGTAAAAAATGATTGAAAGGAAATTCATAAGCCAAAGGCTAAAGGAATTAGAAGTGCAAAGGTTTGTTTCTTTATTTCTCAAAAGAGCAGGGTACAGTAGGATTGACATAAAAAGAACGCCCTTGGGAGATAAGATTATAATTTATAATGTAAGGCCTGGTTTAATTGTCGGCAAAAAGGGAGAAAATATCAAAGCACTAACTTCAATATTAAAAACTAAGTTTAATCTTGATAATCCGCAAATTGAAATGGGAGACATAGAAAATCCTATGCTTGATCCAAATGCTGTTGCAGATAAGATTGTATATTCATTAGAAAAATTTGGTTCTGATAAATTTAAATTTTTAGGGTATAATACATTAAAAGAAATAATGAATGCTGGTGCAATAGGTGCTGAAATTGTAATAGGTGGTGTTGGTGTTCCTGGCGCAAGGGCAAAAAGCTGGAGATTTTCAGCAGGCCATTTAAAAAAATCAGGTGATGTTTCAGCATCGTATGTTTTAAGGTCTAATACAGTAGCAAACCTCAAGAGAGGGACTATAGGAATTAAAATTTCAATCATACCACCTGATGTTATATTGCCTGATAATATTAAGGTTAAAGAAAAAACAGAAATTCAAGAAAAAACTGCTGAAAAAGTACATGAGAAAAAAAAGACGGAAAATAAAAGGGAAAATAAAACAGCATCTGAAGAAAAAAAAGAAGGGCCTGAAGATGGAGCTGAGAAAAAGGCAGAGAGAAATAAAAAGGAGCCTAAAGATGGCGATAATAAAAAAGAATGAATTAAAGGTCATGAAAAAGGGAGATCTGGAAAACAAGCTAGTTGAATTAAGAAGGGAACTTATGAAGGTTAATGCCCAAATTGCAATAAAAACTGTGCCTGAGAATCCTGGAAGAATAAGGGAGCTGAAAAAAACTGTTGCAAGAATAAATACAAAACTAACCGAGGTGGATAAAAAGCAATGATAGACATATGCAAAATATGTGGTTTAAAAAAAGATTTGTGTGTTTGCGAAGAAATAGCAAAAGAAGAACAAAAAATAAGGATTAAAGTTGAAAAAATAAAATTTGGAAAAATGATGACAATTGTCCAAGGAATAAATGCAAAGGATATAGACCTTAAAGAAATAACTAAGGGCTTAAAATCAAAGCTCGCTTGTGGCGGGACATTAAAGGATAATGTTGTTGAACTGCAAGGAAGCCATGCAGAAAGGGTAAAGGCAGAATTGATAAAATTAGGGTTTAACAAGGAGTCAATTTCAATAGAGTAAAATGATGGGAAAAGAAATACTAAGGCATGAATTAATAGGCTCACATATAAGAATCGTTGATGCCAAGAACAAGAGCCTCATAGGATTATATGGCAAAATCATTGATGAAACAAAAAATATGATAACAATTGAAAATAAAGATATTGTAAAGAAATTGATAAAGGATCAGGTTGTAATCAGCATAAAACACAAAGGGCATTTGTATGAAATAAATGGGAAGCTGCTCGTTAACAGGCCTGAAGATAGAATAAAAAGAATCAGGAGACTATCATAATAAAGAGCTTGATTAAAATAAAATGAAAAAAAATATCGGCTTGGAAGTAAAGCAACCAGAAAAGGCATGCAACGATGAACATTGCCCTTTCCATGGCATGCTGGTTGTAAGAGGAAGAATGTTTGAGGGTGTAATAATAAAAATGGGCATGCAAAAGACAGCAACTGTGGAATGGCCAAGGCTGTTGTATTTAAGAAAATATGAGAGATATGAAAAAAGAAGATCGAGGTTAAAGGTTCACAAGCCAGACTGCATTGAAGCAGCTGTCGGGGATAAAGTCAAGATAATAGAGTCTAGACCCATATCAAAAACAAAAAATTTTGTTATAATTGAGGTAAACAAAAAATGAAGGCTATGGCAGCAAATATAACAAGGGCATTGCAACCTGAATCTAGAGTAAATGTTTGTGATAACTCTGGGGCTAAAGAAATAAAAATATTCTCAAAAAAAGGTGGCAAATCTGTAAAGAGAAGAAGGATTAGCGCAGGCATTGGAGATTTAGTCATAGGTACTGTAACAAAGGGCAGACCTGACATGATGAAGCAGGTTGTGTTTGCAATAGTGGTAAGACAAAGAAGGCCTTACAGAAGACCTGATGGAACAAGAGTATGCTTTGAAGATAATGCTGTTGTTGTATTAAAAGATGATAAAGGTACTCCAAAGGGGACATTGTTTAAAGGGCCAATAGCAAAAGAGGCGTGTGGCAGATGGCCGAATGTAGCAAAACTAGCAAAGATTATAGCTTAAAATTAAAATGAAAAAAATATCACTTCATTGGAAATCGAGCAGAAATCCAAGGAAACAACGGAAATATGTAAAAAATGCACCATTGCATTTAAGAAAGAAGTTTATCTCCTGCAATCTTAGCGAAGAAATAAGAAAACTATACAAGAAAAAAAATGTGCCTGTGATAAAAGGTGATAAGGTAAAGATCATGAGAGGACAATTTAAAAAAATTGCAGGCGTTGTAAATAAGGTTGATATGCATAATATAAGGGTTTATGTTGAAGGCGCTGAAATTGTGAGAAAAGATGGAACAAAGAGGTTTTATCCAATACATCCTTCAAACTTGCAGATAATTGAATTAAAAACTGATGATAAAAAAAGGAGAGCTATGCTGGAGAGGAATGTTAAAAAATGAAAAATCATCTTAAGAGATTGTACATGCCGAAGTTCTGGCATGTTGAACGTAAGGGTCAGAAATTTATAACAAGACCAAGCCCAGGACCACATAAGACAGATGGTTGCATAACTGTTGATTTCCTACTGAAAGAATTTTTAAAATCAGCAAAAATAAGAAAAGAGGTAAAGTATATATTAAACAACAAAAAGCTGCTTATAGATAAAAAAGCTGTAAGTGATTACAAATTTTCTGTAGGATTAATGGATGTTATTGATGTTGTAGATTCAAATGAACATTATAGGATAATGTTGGATGAAAATGGGCATTTAAAACTAATAAAAATAGACAAAGATGACTCTAATTATAAATTCTGCAAAATAATTGGGAAAAACACTTTAAAGGGAAATAAGCCGCAATTAAACTTTATTGACGGAAGGAACATAATAGTTGATAAAGATGTTTACAAGGTTGGAGATACTATAATTTTTGATTTTGTTTCAAAAAAGATAAAAAAACACCTAAGACTTGAACAAGGTGCAAGGGTATTATTAATATCCGGCAAACACATTGGAAAGATAGGCACAATAGAAAAGATTAATCAATACAAAGGCATGCGCGAATCTACTGTTATATTTAAGGATAAAGAAGGTATTTATGAAACATTAAAGGATTATTGCTATATTATTGATAAAGGTGTAAGAGGAGAAAATGAAAAAAATTGAGATAGATAAGGTAACATTGAATATAGGCGCTGGAGAACCAGGGGATAAATTAGAAAAGGCTATGAAATTACTAAGTTCAATAAGCAATGCAAAACCTGTACAAACAAAATCAAAGACAAGAATACCTACTTGGGGTATTAGGCCTGGTCTGCCAATAGGGTGCAAGGTTACATTAAGAAAAGAAAGGGCGAACTTATTGCTTAAAAGATTGTTAAAGGCAATGAACAATAAAATTAGCAGAAAAAAATTTGACAAATTCGGCAACCTTTCTTTTGGCATAAAGGAGTATATAGAAATACCTGAAATAAAATATGATCCAACTATAGGAATAATAGGCCTGGAAGTTGCTGTTACATTAAAAAGGCCTGGATACAGGATTAAAAACAGGTCTGTAAGAAAAACAGACATCGGCATTAAACACATAATAACAAAAGATGATGCAATAAAATTTATAGCCGAAGGTTATGGTGTGGAGGTTGTTGATTAAATATGACTACGAGCGATTACCGGAAAGAGTTTAAGCAGCTTAATAGCAAACCGGCTAAACTAAAGAAATTTATAAAACATAATGCTCCTAAAGAAAGAAAATTTGGGAAATCAACCAAACACTGCAGATTTTGCGGAAGCACACGCGGGTATATTGGCAAGTATGGAGTTAATACATGCAGGAGATGTTTTAGGGATTTCGCAAAATCTATTGGATTTAAAAAATACAGCTGATAAAAATGGACAACTTAGCAAATTTGTTATCAAACATAATGAATGGAGAAATGGTTGGAAAGAGAATATGTTATTCAAAACCATGTTCAAAAATTATTAAAGATGTTTTGGACATTATGAAAAAAAATAATTATATTGACAAATATGAAATTGTTGAAAGCACTAAAGGTGGCATTGTCAAAGTTATGCTTGCAGGCAAGATAAATAACTGCGGCGTAATAAAACCGAGGTTCTCTGTTGAAAAAACAGGGTTTAAGAAATTTGAAAAAAGATACCTGCCTGCAAAGAGTTTTGGACTTTTAATAGTTTCAACTTCCAAGGGTCTTATGACTCATATTGAAGCACAAGAACTCGGCATTGGAGGAAGGCTAATCAGTTATTGTTATTAAAATGAAATCGGACATCATAGAAAAAATAGGCATACCTGAAGACGTTAATGTTGATATAGACAATAGAGTGGTTCGCGCTAGCTGTGGAAACAATAAGATTGAAAGAGTATTATTTTATCCAAAAATCAGCATTGTCAAAGAAGGAGATTATATCATTATAAAATCTGCAATGGGTACAAAAAGAGAGAAAAGACTCATAGGATCATTTAGCGCACACATAAAAAATATGCTTAAGGGCATCAAATCAAACTATGTATACAAGGTAATTGCATGTTCAAGCCATTTCCCAATGAGCATAATTATTGACAAAAACGAGATTGTAATAAAAAATTTTCTTGGCGAGAAGATACCAAGGAAAACCAAGCTTATAGAAGGTGTAAGTGTTAATATTGAAGGTAATATGATTATAATTAAAGGAATAGACAAAGAGAAAGTTGGCCAAATGGCCGGAAAAATAGAACTGCTTACAAAAGTAAGAGGAAGGGATAAAAGAGTATTCCAAGATGGATGTTACATAACTGACAAAAATGGAAAATTGGTAAAATGAAAGACTTTAAAAAAATGTTGGAATTAAGAAGCATAATCAAAAAGAAAAAACCAGTTTTTCTTAGACAGGACTTTCAAATAAAGAAATTAAAAAAGAAATGGATTAGAGCCAAAGGGATTCATTCAAAGATTAGACAAAGCATGGCTGGTCATATTAGCATGCCTAATCCTGGTTTTGGCTCACCGAAAATTGTCAGGGGATTAAATCATAATGGTTTGAGGGAAGTCTTAGTTCACAATGTTAATGATTTATTAAATGTCAAAGAAGGGTGCTGTGCTGTGATTGGAAAAACAGTGGGCATGAAGAAAAGGCTGGATATAGCAAAAAAGGCTGTTGAGCTGAAGATAAATATTTCAAATGTAGAAAATCCTAATGAATTCGTAAAGAATGCTGAAGACTCAATAAAAAAGAAAAAAGAAAATACCAAAAAGGGAAAGCCTGACAAAAAAATTGCTGAAAAAAAGACTGAAGAAAAAAAGCAGACAAAAGAAGAGGAAAAGGAATTGAAAAAGAAGGTTTTAGAGATGAAGGCAAAATGAACTTAAGAAACAAAAAATTGCTGGCTGCAAGGATTTTGAATGTCGGGAAGGGCAAGATTGTATTTGACCAAGATAGATTGGAAGAGATTAAAGAAGCAATAACAAGCGATGATATTCGCGGATTAATCAGCCATGGTGCAATAATTGCAAGGAATAAAATTGGCATCAGCAGCCTAAGATTCAAAAAAAGGCTTTTGCAAAAAAGAAAGGGAAGGAGACAGGGCAAAGGCTCAAGGAAGGGCAAGAGGACATCAAGGTTAAAAGATAAAGATAGATGGATCCATAAGATTAGATCCCAACGCAGACATTTAAGGCTTTTAAAGATTAGGAATTACTTGTCCAAAAAAGATTTTAGAGGTGTTTACAGAAAAGCAGGAGGAGGGTTTTTTAGAAGCAAAGGCCACCTTAAGCTGTACTTAGAAGAAAATAAACTAGTAACAAAGAAAAATGACGCAATACAAACGAAGAAGAAAAAGTAGAACAGACTACAACGCCAGGTTAAACCTGATAAAGTCCGGCAAGCTAAGATTAGTTGCAAGAATGTCATTAAAAAATATAATATTGCAGATAATAGAATACAAAAAAGACGGCGATGTTGTATTAATTGCAGCACATTCAAATGAACTAAAAAGATACGGATGGTTATACAGCAAAACAAATATTAGCGCTGCCTACCTTTTAGGCCTACTGGTTGCTATAAAAGCAAAGAAAAAAAACTTTAAAGAAGCTATTTTTGATAGCGGTTTAAAAAAGGCAATTCATAGTGGTGTTTTATTTGCTGTGCTAAATGGTGCGGTGAACGGCGGGTTAAAAATACCACATAATCCCGATATTTTTCCAACTGAAGCAAGAATAAACGGAGAGCATGTAGCTAAATATGCAAAAATGCTAAACAACGAAGAATATACAAAAAGATTTGGAAATTATGCCAAATTGAATCTAAAGCCAGAAGACATGAAAAAAAAATTTGATGAGGCAAAAAATAATATTTTAAGGAGTTAAAATGGTTGAAGAAGAAATTATTATTGCAAAAAAAGAAGAAGAAATTGCTGATAGAACAGTAAGGTCATTAAACAAAGGATCGTGGGAGCCAAAAACAGATTTAGGAAAGAGGGTAAAAAGAGGGGATATTGCTGATTTGAAATATATCTTAGAAAACAGCTATAGAATTTTAGAAGCTGATATAGTTGATTTTTTTATTACTGATTTAAACTCAGAATTCATAGAGGTTGGCCAGTCGAAAGGAAAATTTGGCGGCGGAAAGAGAAGCATCTGGAAACAAACACAGAAAAAAACAAAAGAGGGAAACAAGCCGAAATTTTCAACATTTATTGTTGTTGGCAATAAAAATGGTTATGTTGGATTAGGCAAGGGCAAGGCAAAAGAAACTGTACCTGCAAGAACAAAAGCATTAAGGGATGCCAAACTAAATATTATTGTTATTAAAAGAGGCTGTGGAAGCTGGGAATGTGGATGCAGAGAACCTCATTCAATACCATTTAAGGTTAGAGGAAAATCAGGTAGTGTTATTATTGAGTTAAAACCTGCCCCAAAAGGCAGCGGGTTAGTTACAGAAAAAGAATGCAAGAAGATACTCGGGTTAGCAGGTATTAAAGATGTTTACTCAAAAACATTTGGGCAGACAGGCACAAAGATGAATTTAGCTAAAGCATGCTTTGCTGCATTAAAAGAATTATCAAAAACCAAGATAAAAGAAGACCAGATAAAACGACTGGGCATTGTATAAATATGGAAAATAAAAAGATAGCCATAGTAAGAGTAAGAGGATCTAATAAAATAAAGGGAGATATAGAAGATACTATGAAAATGCTAAGGCTCTACAAGAAAAATGGGTGCATTATTGCTGCAAATACCAGCTCTATTATTGGAATGATTAACAAGGTTAAAGATTATATTACATGGGGTGAGATAGACCAAGAAACATTCAGACTATTATTAGAAAAAAGAGGGAAAATTGTCGGCAATAAACCATTAAATGAAGAATACTTGAAAAATAAATGCAAAATGGATTATGGGCAATTTACAAAAGAATTTTTTGAACTCAAGAAGAATCTCAGAGATGTACCTGGATTAAAACAGTACTTTAAATTGAAGCCACCAAAGGGGGGATTTGAAAGATATGGAATCAAAAAGCCATTTTCAGTTGGCGGGGCGTTGGGATATAGAAGTACAAAGATAAACGAGCTTATACAAAGGATGATTTGATATGATTAGAAAAAGAAAGAAAAACATTAGATTTAGAGGGTACAAAACCCATGGATGGGGCTCAAAGAAAAAGCACAGAAATTCTGGCAATAGAGGTGGTTTTGGAATGGCTGGAAGTGGAAAAAGGGCTGACCAAAGAAAATCATTTGTGCTTAAGGTTTATGGCCCTGGCTATTTTGGCAAGAATGGTTTTGTCAGACATAGCGGATTGAAAATAAAAGAAGACTTAAATGTAATTAATACAGGCGAACTAGACAGATTTGAAGGTAATGAAATCGATTTGGGCAAACATGGCTATGGCAAGCTATTAGGCAAAGGCAATGTTAATAAGAAAATCAAGGTTATTGTTAAAAGTGCATCAAATAATGCAATTGAAAAAATAAAGAATGCCGGAGGAGAAGTAATAATAAAACAATAACATGGTTAATTTCAAGGCAATATTAAGCAATTTACCAGAAGTAAAAAAACCAGAACAAAAAAGGCTTGGTTTTAAAGAAAAATTGAAATGGACATTGATAATGCTTGTTGCCTTTTATGTTTTATCAATAATACCACTATTTGGGCTTGGTCAAAATGCACTGCAACAATTTGAACAATTATCTATAATACTTGGCGCAAGTTTTGGGAGCATAATATCCTTGGGTATTGGTCCATTGGTAACAGCATCTATTGTTTTGCAATTATTACAAGGTTCTAAAATTGTAAAATTTGACACCACGACACATGAAGGAAGAGTATTTTTTCAGGGCTTGCAAAAAATTTTGGCTGTATTTTTCATAATATTTGAAGGTTCTATTTATGTATTAATGGGTGGTTTATCTCCTAATCCTGCATTGGCACCAGGCACATTTAGATTGATGGAGTTTGTTTTAATAGCACAATTGATTTTAGGAGGTTTATTAATCTTGTTTATGGATGAAGTGGTAAGCAAATGGGGATTTGGATCTGGAATAAGCTTATTTATTGTTGCTGGTGTTGCAAGCCAAATCGTGATAAGAGCATTTTCACCTTTAACAACTGTTGGAACATGGGCTTTAGGAAGTGGTGGAGATCCTGTTGGCCAGGTATGGGTATTTTTTAAATCCATAATTGAAGGGAACATACAGGGAGCGAGTTTAGCTATTGCAGCTATAATTGCAACAATAGTTGTTTTTGTTATTTCTGTTTATGTTCAGTCTATGAAAGTAGAGATACCATTATCATTTGGAAAAATAAGGGGTTATGGCATGAGATGGCCATTGAATTTTTTATATACATCAAATATACCAGTCATACTAATAGCTGCTTTAATGGCGAACATACAACTATGGGCTAGGCTATTGGAAAGCTGGGGCAGGCCAATACTAGGAACATTTGTTGGCAATGTACCAAATAGTGGTTTTGTTGCATGGATTTTTGGACCTGATTTGGTAAGTGGCATAATAAAATCTGGCGGATTAAACTGGTTGTTATTAGCACAGGCTGGTGTTTATGCATTGTTTATGATGGTTGGGGCTGTAATATTCTCAATATTCTGGGTGCAGACATCTGGCATGGATGCTGCAAGCCAAGCAAGACAAATCATGGCATCTGGATTACAAGTACCTGGTTTTAGAAGAGATCCAAGAGTAATAGAACAATTACTATCAAGATATATAATGCCATTAACCATTATGGGTGGTGCTGTAATTGGTTTCTTGGCTGCATCTGCTGATTTGCTTGGTGCTTTAAGCAGGGGTACTGGCATTTTATTAGCTGTTATGATTGTCTATAGATTATATGAAGACATTGCCAAGCAACATATGATGGATATGCATCCTGCCTTAAGAAAGATGATGGGAGGAAGCTAAAATTATGGCTTATGAATATTTAGACAAGAGTGTGGGAGTTCTACTGAATTGGCATCAATTATATGGCATGGCAGCATTAACTTTCATTTTAACTCTTTTAATAACAATAATATACAAGTATGCAAGCAATCAGGCAGAGCTAAAAAGAATAAAGGAAGAAAGCATACAACTGCAGAAAGAATTAAAAGACCATAAAAATAATCCAGATAAGCTGGCTGAGCTGCAAAAAAAACAACTTGAGCAGTTTAAGGGCACATTCATTGATTCGTTCAAGCATAATTTTAAGCCCATGATAATAACATTCATACCAATGGCTCTTTTATTTGTTTATCTAAGAGAATATTATAATGCTATTGGCAATCCAAAGATATTTTTGGGTTTGGGTTGGATATGGGCATATATTATTTTTTCAGTGGTTTTCAGCCAGATTTTAAGAAAAATATTAAAGGTGCATTAAATGAAAATAAGAAAATTATATTCCAAGCTGCCGGGAAACAAGTTAAAGGTAATTGAGAAAAGAGCTATACCAAAAATCGCTGGCTGTGGCATATGCGGCAAGAGATTGCAGGGGATTCCAAAATTAAGCAATAGCAAGTTTAGAGGCTTGGCAAAGAGCAAAAAGAGACCAAATAGACCTTATGGCGGCAGCTTGTGCAGCAAATGCATGAGAAATGAAATAATAAGAAAGGTACGGAGCTAAAATGATGATTTATGATACTGGAAGGGTTTGTGTAAAACTGACTGGAAAAGAAGCAGGCAAGTATTGTGTTGTAATAGACAAGCTTGATAATAATTTTGTTTTAATAGAAGGGGAAGTTACCAGAAAAAGGTGCAACATCTCACATTTAGAGCCATTGGATATGGTCTTAAAAGTGAGCAAAACCTCTGACAAAGCAGAGATACTGAGTGCTATGAATGAAGAGGGTTTAATAGCAAAAAAGAGGGTTGCTGTTGGAAAAAGGGCTGTAAAGAAAAATGCAAAAAGAACAAAGTGAGGATAATGAAAATTTGAATTTAAAAAGGCAAGAGATTCAGCAATTGCAACAGCATCTAGTGCTTATAAAACAAGAATATAATGAAATTGCAATGGTTCTTGAGAGCATAAATAATTTAAAGGGGTTAAAAAAGAGTGATGAAATACTGGCTCCTATTGGCGGCGGAATATTCATAGAAACAAAAATTAATGATCCGGAAAAAATACTGATGAATGTTGGCGGGAATGTTATTGTGAAAAAAAACATCAGTGATGCAAAAGATATAATTGAAAAACAAGCTAGCGAGTTAAAAACTGCTGCAGAAGAAATTGACAGGGAGCTTTCTAATATGGTGCTTGAAATGGGAGCACCAGCAAGCAAGGAATAATTCGAAAGATTTTTAGACTAAGTTTGGCAATATATTACATATATTTTATGATGATGAATGAGAAAATACTAAGGTATTACTCGAAAAAAGACATTCAAAAAGAGATGGTTAGCATAGCCAAGAATAGGGAAGTTGCTGTAAAAT
Organism: Candidatus Woesearchaeota archaeon; assembly: GCA_018303485.1. Taxonomy (GTDB): domain Archaea; phylum Nanobdellota; class Nanobdellia; order SCGC-AAA011-G17; family JACPNG01; genus JAGVYC01. Next base: position 49,735 of record JAGVYC010000014.1, on the reverse strand, counting down.
TCGGGGATAAAGGATATGGAAAAAGGCCGGATGTACTTCAGTTTGAAGGTGATGTTTTAGAGCTTGCCAGGCAAGGAGCCACATCTTTTCATATATCTGAAGAAAGATGGAGTGATCCCTTTGTTCTTGGCAGAGATGACAAAAAATCATTGAATGACTTTAAAATTGGGTGGGATTTATTGCTTGATGTAGACAGTAATTTTCTTGATTATTCAAAGATATGCGCAAAATTGATAATTGATGCCCTGGAGTTTTATGATATAACAGGCATGGGAATCAAATTCTCAGGAAGATCTGGATTCCACATAATTGTTCCATTTGAGTTATTTCCTAAGTACGTAAATAAAAAAGAAATGAGGTTTTTATTTCCAGAAGGAACAAAGGTCGTAGCATTATACTTGAAAAACATGATAAAGGATGAGCTAAGAAAAGAAATAATGAAAATAAGCAATATTGATGAGATAATGAAGATTACTGGAAAAAAGTTCAATGAAATAGTGACAAATAATGTATTAAATCCTTTTTGTGTTGTTGACATAGATCCGGTTTTGATAGCACATAGGCATTTATTCAGGTGCTCTTATTCATTGAATGAAAAAAGTGGTTTAGTGAGCATACCAATAGACAAAAAAAATGTTCTAAAATTTGACATAAGCAAAGCAAAAATGGACAAAGTAAATACAGAAATAAGGTTCTTAAACAAGAATCTTGCTGATGGAGAAGCCACTAACTTAATGGTGCAGGCATTTGACTGGTATGAAAAGAATTTAGACAAAAATGAAGTTAGAAAAATAAAGAGAGTTTATGAAAAGCCAACAATGGCATTAAAGCCGGATTTATTTGCCCCTTGCATATCAAGGATATTAGAGGGTGTCAAAACAGATGGAAGGAAAAGGGCGCTGTTTGTTTTAATAACTTATCTGAAAAAAGTTGGCTATGAATTCGATGATATTGATAAGATGATTATGGAATGGAATGGGAAAAATTATGAACCCCTGAAAGAAGGGTATATCAAAAGCCAGATAAGCTGGCATAGAAGGCAAAAAGAAGATATAATGCCGCCCAACTGCAATAATGAGGCATATTACAGGGATTTGAATGTAAACTGCAATCATGTTTTGTGCAGAAATATAAAAAATCCTGTGCAGTATAAGAAGAGAAATTTCCAGTGAAATCAATTATGCAAGTATGATAAATTCTATGTGCTTTTTCAATGATAATTCTAGCAATGGTTAAGAAAGGGGTATAATTAGAGCTCTCTTATAACTTCTTTAATTCCTGAATTAAACTCCTTTAATTTCTCCTTTGGCAATTTTTCTGTTGAATAATAAGTTTCATTAATTTCCCCAATAATGCCTGTTAACTTTGCCCTTGTATTTTTGCTGATTTTTTTAGCATTAACTATTTTAAGCAGCTCTTCAAAGGTAAATTCATGCTTTATGTGAAAGAATTCTGAAAAAAAATCCTTTAATGTGCTTATAAACAGGCTTTCATCTTTTTTATGCAATGCATAATCTAATTTGTATGATACCTGCTTTTTTAGTTTTTCATGGTCTCTTTTTGCTTTTGCAGGCTTTTTTTTGCTATTGAAAAGATTTTTTAGCAATTGCATGTTTTTTAACTATATATTGTGATATAAATATCTTTGTAGTTACATAGCAGTTACAGAAAACCTATTTATATGATACAAATTGCTAATAATAATTATGGATATCCAGCAATATCAAAAGGATTTAAATGACATTAAAAAAGAGGTCAAAAAATTAATTGTTGGGCAAGACAGGGTTGTCCATGCTATTTTAAGAGCAATAGTTGCTGACGGCCATGTTCTTATTGAAGGTTTACCTGGAACAGCGAAAACTATTATTATGAGGGTTCTGGCAAGAGCAACTGGATGCAACACATCAAGAATACAATTCACAGTAGATTTATTGCCAACAGACATAACAGGCATAACAGCATATAACAAAGACAGGGGATTTTATTTTGTTAAAGGGCCCATATTTGCAAATTTTGTTCTTGCTGATGAAATAAATAGGGCTCCGCCAAAAGTACAGTCAGCTTTGCTAGAATCCATGCAGGAAAGACAGACAACAATAGGCAAAGAGACATTTTCTATGCTAAATCCTTTTTTTGTCATGGCAACACAAAACCCAATTGAAAGCTCTGGTGTTTACCCTCTGCCTGAAGCCCAAATGGACAGGTTTTTGTTTAAATTGTTTATTGGCTATCCTTCAATGAATGAAGAGAAAATAGTAATAGACCAGAACATAAACATACATAAATTTGAAGATTTTGGCATAAAACCAGTTATAAAACCTTCTAGAATAAGCGAAATGCAAAAATCAGCTAGGAATATAATGGTAAATGACAAAGTAAAAAATTACATAACAAGAATAGTTGATGCAACAAGGAATTCAAAAAATTATGGAATAAAAAGCGGTTATTATATTGAATATGGCGCATCGCCAAGAGCAGCTATAAACCTGGCTATTGCAGCAAGGGCAGAAGCATTGCTAAATGGAAAAAATTTTGTTGTGCCACAATACATAAAAGATGTTGCACATGATGTATTAAGGCACAGGATAATATTAACTTATGAAGGTCTTGCTAAGAAGATAACCACTGATAATATTATAGATGAGATTCTGAAAAAAGTAAAGATAACATGAGTAAACTATATGTGGATATACATAACATATTGAATTTAGATATTTCCATAAAATCGCCGATAAAAGCAGGAATGATTGGAAAATATAGGAGCATTTTCAAGGGCAAGGGGGTAGAATTTGATGGTTACAGGGCATACTCTGAGAATGACGATGATTCCAAAATTATAGACTGGAGAGCTTCTGTTCGAGCTAATGAACTGCTTGTGAGGGAGTTTGTTGAAGAAAGAAACCTTAATGTTTTTTTTCTGATTGATGTAAGCTCAAATATGGAGTTTGGATCAATATCAAAATTAAAGGGGGAATATGCAGCAGAAGTTGCTTTATCATTAGCTCATACAATACTGCAGAGCGGAGATGCTGTTGGTTTTTCTTTGTTTGCAGATAATGACAAATGCAAGTATCCTTTTGTAAATGGTCCTAAGCAGTTTTATATATTCTCGAACAGCATAACTGATCCGAAATATTATGGTGGTGGGTTTAATTTCAATAAAGCTTCTGAATTTTTGTTAAATTTTGTAAAAAAAGGGGATATAATATTTATATTATCTGATTTCATAAATATGAAAGGCAGGTGGGAAGAAAACATTAAGCTGTTATCACAAAAATATGAAGTAATAGCAGTAATGATTAGAGATATAAGGGACAGCAAACTGCCTGCTAAAGGAGAGCTTGTTACTATAGAAGATCCTGTAACAAATGAACAAATGACTGTTAACAGCTCTGGTGTTAAAAGAAGATATGAGGAATTTACTAAAAAACAGGAAAAAAATGTTGAAAGGGCATTTTTGAAATCAAGACAGGGCTTTATCAAGCTGTATACAAATGCATCTTTTGTTGAACCAATAACAGAGTTTTTTAATATGAGGAACAAACAATGGAGGTAATATTTACAGACCCAAATAATCTGTATTTCTTATTTGGTATACCTCTGCTTATAGCTGCTTATGTTTATAATTTAAAATATAAGAAAAAGGCTGCATTGAAATTTTCGAATTTTGAAGCTATATCAAGGGTGTTCAGACCTACAAAATTATTAACGCACAACATGCTGGCATTTTCAGTTAGCTTGCTTATCCTTATTTTCCTTGTACTTGCTGCTTCTGGCACAACACTATGGTATTTTGGCAAGAGCAATAATGTAGATTTTGTATTAGCAATTGATGCAAGTGCAAGCATGACTGCTGATGATTTCTCACCAAACAGGTTGGAGGTTGCAAAAAATGCAGCAAAGGAATTCGTAGATAACATGCCAAGGGATGCAAGAATTGCTGTTGTTGCTTTTTCTGGGACAACATTTGTTGAACAAGAGCTGACTGCTGATTTTAACAAAGCTAAAGAGAGCATAGATAAGATAGACATCAAAGAGGTTGGGGGAACAGACATTGGAAATGCATTAGTAACATCAACTAATTTAGTTTTAATGGAAACAAGGCCAAAAACAATAATATTGCTCACTGATGGAAGATCTACTGTTGGAGTGCCTGTTGAAAAAGGAATTGATTACGTCAATAATGCACACATAACTGTTTATACAATTGGGATTGGAACAACAAAAGGCGGAAAGTTTTCAGGAAGCGAGGCGATATCAACTATAGATGAAGAGCTGCTGATGAAACTTGCTTTTAACTCAAACGGCAAGTATTACGCGGCTGATGATGAAAATGAAATTAAGAATTCTTATTCTGAAATTTCTAATGTAAGAAATCAAAATGTTGGTTTAAGACTGTCCCCATTATTGATATCAATTATATTATTCTTGCTTATATTACAATGGATGCTTTCATTTACAAAATATAATAATCTTCCGTAAGATATTCGGTGAGACTGTTGTATATTTAAGATACATTGAGTAAGTTTTTAAATGATTTAATTGTTATAATGCTTATGGCAAAAACTGGCTGCAATGTGCTTGATGAAATTATAGGATCTTATAAAGGGCTGACTTTGATTTATGGCGAAGCTTCTTCTGGAAAAACAACACTAGCAAAGATGGCAGCAATAGAATACAGCAAGCAAGGAAAGGTTATATTTTTAGACACTGAAAATGGATTTAACATCGAGAGGCTAAAGCAATTAACCAATGATTTTGATAATGTTATAAAAAAGATAATCCTAATAAAGGTTAGAAATTTTTTTTACCAGCACAAGGCAATAAAGGAAATTAGCTCTGTTAAGGGTGTTTCATTAATTATTGTAGACACCATTGGAAATTTTTACAGGATGAATGTTAAAAAAGATTATGTAAAGGCAAATGCAATACTTGGGAAGCAGATTATGATATTAAAGGACTTGGCAAAGAATATACCTATCTTAATCATAAATCAGGTTTATTCTGATTTAAAAAGCGGATTGTTGAATCCTACTGGTGGGAAAATAGTTGTTAATAATAGCGATGTAATAATAAGGCTTGAGAAAAAACCCAGAAGATTAATTGTTGAGAAGCCGTTTTCCAAAGACATGCTGTTCGAAATTAAAAAAGAGGGCATTGTTAAGATTTAATCTATCAAATGACTATATTTTGTTGATAATTTGACTACCTTTAAAATCATCAAATTAAAAGAAGAATATATTTTGCGGGTCAAACCCTGAAGAAAGCCATTCCTCTATGATCTTTAGCATTATTGTAGTTTTTCACCCTTCTTAGTCCGGTTAATGCTATTATTTTGGGCATCTCTAAAAATTTTTTAATCTTTGAACATATCTCTCTTTCTTTATATTCCAATTTAAACTTCCCTTCCCACCATAGGTTAAATTCCCCATATATGTTATAATCTCTGCCATATTCACTTATCATTAAATCTATTTTATGAAATGTATAGTTTTCATATATTTATAAATGGGTTTTTAAAAGAATAATTACAATAGTAACCTGTTATTAAACCAGTTTTTTAATGTTCTCTATATGCTTGCATTTCGGGTAACCTGGGCATGCCAGAAAAGAGCCGTAAACTCCGCTCTTAACTATTAAATCACTGCTGCATTTTGGGCATTTTTTTCCCTTGACAAGCTCTTTTAGCTTTTCTTCCTCTTGCTTTTTGCTCTCGCAGTTTGGGTTAATGCATATTTCTTGGGGCTTTCTTCTAGCCTTAATGATTAGAACCTTTGGGTAATTGCAGATTTCGCAGTTTTTTTCAGATCCCTTTACTAATGCATTTTTTGGCAAAGTGAATGTAGTGCTGCAGCCTTGCTCATACCTGTTGCAAGCTGCAAATATGCCATATTTTCCCCTTCTAATCTGCAAATCGCCTTCCTTGCAAATAGGGCACTTTCCAATGAAGATTTCCTTGTTTCTTGTTTCCCTGTTTGCTTCTGCAAGGGCATTACCTATTTTTTCTTCATTTTGCTTGAAATGATCTAAAGTTTTTGTCAAGAATTTTTTTGCTTCATCAAGAACTTCTTTTGGCTTTTTTGTTTTTTCCCTTATCTGATCCATTTCAACCTCGAAATTCCTCGTCAAATTTTCATCTATGATTTCTGGGCAGTATTTTTCAAGAGTTTCAATGGTTTTCAGTCCCAAATTAGTTACTTCTATTGACTCATTTTTTATGTAAGTTCTTTGGTATAAGCTGTCCAGGATTTCTGCGCGCGTTGATTTTGTTCCAAGATTTTTTTTGTCAAGCTCTTTTATTATTGAAGCAGGTGTATATCTTTTTGGAGGCTGGGTTTCTTTTTCAAGCATTGCTGATTCAGTTACTTTTAATATTTGTTTCTCCTTGACTTCTGGCAATTCAACTTCTTTTATCATCAAATATGGCTCGTAAAACTTGTGCCATCCAGGAATCTTTGTCCTTGTCCCCTTAGCTATGAAATTCTCGCCCCTTACATCAAGGTTTAGATTCATTGTCTCCATAATTGCTTTGTCTGCAAATGTTGCTAAAAGGCGGTGGACTATTAGGTCATAAAGTTTTTGCTCTCTATCGCCCAGGCTTTTTGGTATTTCCGAGGTGATGTAAATTGCAGGATGTGCTGGATCAGTTCTCTTGCCATTATTTGGCTTTAGAATCTTATTTTTTAATAATTCATTAGCAAGGTGCTTGTATTTATCCTGTGACGCAATGCTTTGCAATATTTTTTTATATCCCAAAGATTCAGGCAGTTGGTGGGAGCTTGTTCTTGGATATGAGATGTAACCATTAATGTATAAGTTTTGCGCTAAAGCCAGTGTTTCTTTTGGTGTTATCCTTAGAGTTTTATATGCTTCCAGTTGCATTGTTGTCAGATCAAATGGATGTGGTGGATCTTGGGCATATTCTTTTCTTTCTAACTTTGAGACAGTTGCAGAATTATCCTTTATTTTATTGAATATTGCTTCTGCTTTTTTCTTGTCAAAGAATTTTCCTTCTTCATGAAATGCAGTTATATCATTTTCTGTTTTAATTCCTATTTGCCAGTATGGTTCTGATTTAAATGCTAAAATTTCGCGCTCTCGATCTGCAAGAATCTTTAATGTAGGGCCCTGAACTCTGCCAGATGACATCAATTTAAAAGAGCCTGTTGAATTCTTTATTGACAGTGTTAATGCCCTTGAAAGGTTTATTCCAAAATAATAGTCAAGAAAGTGGCGAGTTTCGCCTGCTTCTGCCTGAGGCCAGTCTAAATGTTTAGAGGCGTGTTCGTAAGAGTCTATTAGTTCATCTTTTGTCAATGTTGAGAACTTCATACGAGATGCATCTTTCTTGTTGCAAGCAAACCTTACTATATTTAGACCTATTACTTCGCCTTCAACATCATAATCTGTTGATATGATTATTTCTTCTGATTTTTTTGCTAATTTTTTTATTACATCAAGATATTTCTTTGTATAAGCAGCTGACTTGCTGACCTCACTAGATTCAGTCCATTCTATATCAAAGATAGGATAAGTCCATTTTTTCTTGTTTGTTTCTGCCAAGGTATACAAGTGACCAACTGCACAGGCAACTAATATCTGTTTGCTATTGTGGCTTATCTCATAATAAGATATTCCTTTTTCGGTTTTCTTGCTTACCTTGCTATCTGCCAGGGCTTTAGCTACCTTCTCGGATGAAGATGGTTTCTCGCAAATTATTAGGTCTGCCATATTAGAGAATTATTAGGTATTTTTAAAAAGCTTTCTTTTGCGCTTAACCTGCAAAAAAGAGCATCATTGTTTTGCTTTAATGATTTTAAAACCAGCATATTTATGCAGAACTTTTGGTATTTTTATTGAGCCGTCTTTTTGCTGGAAGTTTTCAACCATGCAAGCAAGCATTCTTTGTGTAGCTATTGCTGTATTATTTAATGTATGAACTAGCTTCTTTTCATCATTTTCAACATACTTTATATTGCCCCTTCTTGCTTGGTAGTCTAAAACATTGCTGCAGGAGGCTAATTCGCGGTATGCATTCTGGACAGGGAACCAGCCTTCTAAATCAATGGTTTTTGATGCAACAATGCCTGTATCACCTGATGATAATGTAACAGACCTGAATGGAATGCCAAGCATCTTAAACATTGATGTGGTGTTATTTAGTATAAGCTCAAATTCTTTCCATGAATTTTCTGGCCTGCAAAAAACAAATTGCTCTATCTTGTCAAACTGGTGCACTCGAAATATGCCCTTTGTATCTTTTCCATGTGCACCTGCTTCTTTTCTAAAGCAAGGTGATATGCCAAAAAATCTTATTGGCAACTTTTTTGCATCTATTGTTTCATTCATGTAATATGCGTTCAATGCATGCTCTGCTGTTCCTATAAGATATAGGTCTTCATTCTCAATCTTGTATATTGTATCTTCAAATGTTGCAAGCGTAATTGCACAAGACAATGCTTGCCTGTTCAGCATGTAAGGCGGCTGTATAAATGTAAACCTTTTTTTTGAAAGAAAATCCTTCGCGAAGTTTATTATTGCATAATTTAATCTTGCCATGTCTCCCTTGAGATAATAAAATCTTGCCCCGCTTACTTGAGAGGCTTTTTCCAAATCCAGCAGATCTAAGTCCTTTAATAGCTCTTCATGGCCTTTAATCTTGAATTTATATTTTTGCTTTTTGCCATACTCTTTTAAAACTTTATTTTTAGATGCATCCCCAATAGGAACAGATTTATCTATTATGTTTGGCAGATTTAACAATAAGCCTTTTGATTTTGATCCTAATTCATTTTCTGTTTCTTCCAACTGCTTTAGCCTTTCTGGAATCTCTTTTGCCCTTTTAATTAACTGAGAAATATCTTTTTTTTCCTTTTTGAATTCATTTATCTGTAAACTAATTTTATTTCTTTCCGACCTTAAATCATCAGCTTCTTCTTTTGTCTTTCTCCATTCTTTATCTAAATTAAGCAGGTCATCAATTATTCTCTCTGGCAAATTTCTTTTTCTTTGTGATTCTTTTACCAGTTTTGGATTTTCCCTTATGAGTTTTATGTCGATCATTTCAATAAATTAGATTTTTGCGTTTTTTATAACCTTTTCTAAAGTGTTTTGTTATAGATTAGTAACAAAAGAAAGCTTTTTATGTGTTTTTATGATATAGTATTGAAAATATATAATCTAATCCAAACATTTAAATATTGGTGATATAATAATATGAATTATAGTGGTGATAGGGGGCAGAATGTCTAGAAAAAAAGATATATTTGAGGTATTTTTTAGAAGAAAACCAGCTATGATATTAATAGCTCTAAGAAAGAATACAAGATTTAGATATGGCAGTATTTTAGCCAAAGAAGTTGATTGCACATATTCGCATGCCGTAAAGATTCTGCAAGAAATGGAAAAAGCAAAATTAGTTGATTTTGAAAAGCAAGGCAGAATTAAGGTGATAAAATTGACAGAAAACGGCAATAAAGTTGCTGAATATATTGAAAGGATAAAAAATTTATTATAATGGTGGAAGATTTCCATCTTTTTTCTTAATTTTTTTATTATTCTATACCAAGGCAATATAAATCCAAATTCATTTATCCTACTGATGGTATTTACAAAAAGTTTTCCAAAAAATAATGGCGCAAAAATATGGAAAGAGGTTTCTTTAACAGAAGACGAAGAACTTGCTGCTGAAGAATATGCTTTTGATGAGAATGCAAGAGCTATGGCAGAATGCATAATCTGTGCTAAAAACATTGTGGAAAATATGGGGTTAAAGGATTACCAAAGCGATATTGTAGCATTGGCTATTGCCTTGTTTGAAAAGACTGCAAAACACCAGATAGCCTATAAAGAAGAATTGTGAAAGAACAAATTTAATGGTGTTTTTAAAAGAAAAGTTAAGGTGTTACCTTTATCAAAGCATAAGATTCTGATGTTATTGGCCTTGGAAAGGCTTTGACATTTGTTATGCTAACGCCTTGTGTTTCCAATGTTGATCCTTCTAAAATTCTTAATGACAATTCCTTGTTGTAATCCAATATAATTGATTTGTCAAAGTTTACCCTTTTTAATGTTGTTTTAGCGCCATTAATAGTTGTCATTGTTTGCTTGTCTTTAATTAAATATTCATTTGGCTTTAGCTCAAATCTTTCAACTGTTACTACAGCGTATATTTTTGTTTTGTTGATGTAGTCATAATTAAGCTCCTGAACAACTACCTTCATGCCATATACTATATCTTCTGTATCTGTTTCATACATAATCCATTTATTGCTATTGATATCTAATGTTGTTTCGCCCTCATTGTTGATATCTAACAGTTTAATTTTGTTGCCATTAAAATCCAATTCATTATCAAGATAGAATTTATAGTAATTTTCAGACGGCATTGAAGGAGATTTAGTCTTTAGTTCAGATTTTTGTAATGGTAATTGTTGTTCAACTTTTTCAGTATTTGGTTGCTCTGTCAAGCTTTGTTTTTCTACACTACATGATATTAAGAATACGAGCAAAAATAAAACTATTAATTTTTTCATGCTAATTACCCTATATACCCTATATTTGCTGTATAAAAGATTTTCTATTGTTTTTGGGCCTGATGGGATTTGAACCCACGACCTTCTCGTTAAGAGCGAGCTGCTCTAACCGACCTGAGCTACGGGCCCATTGTAGGATATTAATTCACATATTGCCATTTAAAAATATTTATAAATTTGCTCTTATACATAAAACACATGCAAAGGGTGTTATTACGGTTTAAAAATATAGAGGCTAAGCCGGATGTACATAAGAATGATTTAAGGCTATTAATACAGTATGAAGAAAACGGTTTATTAAAAAGCATAGATAAAGTTCTTTTGGCAGGTGATGATGTCGATAAATTTGTCTCTAATATGTTAAAAGATATTAAAACTTCTGCCAAGAATAAATATGTTGTTAATTCTAATGATATTTTGGATGGTTTTGTGAATGTTGTTATTGATGAAAATGATGATGGCGAAACTGAAGAAAGAATTATTGGTGGATTGAAAAGGCTGAGAGAAAGGCTAAAGGGATTCAAGAGCATAAATAGTGCTGATAACTATATGAACAGGTTTCATGATATGTCGAAACTAGAGGTTAGACTATGATTGTGATCTTCTTCAAAAAATTCTGGATGATTTAAGCGAAGAATAAGCTCTGGCAGCCTTGCTATATATATTCTTTTTTCTAGAAATGGCCATTTGGCCACATTGCCTTTAAATTTAAGCGCACCTATGTAAAAGGCTATTCTGTCTGCCTTTTTAACAGCAGGATTAAGGTGATCTGCCCTTAGTTGATTTTTAACTGGCACATTCAAACCAGCTATTCTGAGATATTCATGATACATGGCATATACTTCTTCTGAATAATTGTTTTTTGTCATTTTATCCATTACTATTACTGTGTTTTGCTCGGATAAGCCATACCTTATGAATAAATCAAGTGTTATAACTGCAAATGCCTCTGCTTTTTTTATTAATGGATTTGTATGGTGTTCTTTTTTTGATAGTGTTGTATAAAAATAACGCAGTTGCTTATGCCAGTGTAAAATCTTGTTCTTTTTACAACTTCTTCAAGAGACCTGCCATTACTTGTGAAAACCTTGCCTTTTCTTCCGTATATTTGATTTGAATAGCAAGAACGAGCATAATCTTTGACTAAGTAACTGCAAAATATCATTGGGAAATCGATACCATGTGCAGCATTAATATGATAGCTGTTGTTGAATTCATCAAGGCCAATAACATTTTTCCTATTAGACTTAACTTCTCTTTTTTCACAAAAATCTTGGTAGAATTAAATTTATAAACTTATATCTGGAGCAGAATATATTTTATTTCTTAATCCAACCAACAAATGATGTTACTATAATGCCTTCTAAATTTTAATTCTAAACTTGTTATTCCTTTTCATTTTGTATGTTTTCTTTATTTTGCATAATCGCATCTAATGGTGATATGACTTTTTTTATTTTTTCATTTGATACATGAGTATATATTTCTGTTGTAGCAAGATTCGAATGGCCTAGCAGTTCCTGGATGATTCTTATGTCTATGCCATTTTCAAGTAAATGTGTTGCAAAACTATGGCGAAAAGTATGGCAGTGAACTTTTTGCTGTATCCCTGATGATTTAGCTGCCAGCCTAGTTATCTTTTCTATGTTCCTTATGCTTAACTTACCTTTTGGGCCGGAGAACAAATACTCTTGATTGTTTTCTTTTTGTTTTTTTGCCTGCTCATTTAATTTGTCATATAAAACGTATGGAATATTAAAAATCCTATCTTTCTTCCCTTTGGCTTGGCGAACTTGGCCTATTTTTTCCATAAAATCTAGATCTAGTATTTTTAAGTTTACTAGTTCAGAAACCCTAAGACCGCATGCATACATTAAACTCAACATGAGTTTTGTTTTGGGATTTGGTATGGTGTTTAAAAGCTTTTGTATCTCCTCTTTGTTTAAAACAATAGGGATTCTCTTCTCTTTTTTTGGACGTTTAATCCCTGCAGTGGGATCTTTATGTAGGATATTGATATAGGAATATTTTACTGCAGATAAAAATAAAATGTTTGATATGGCAGATTTATTTGTAAGATTCTCTGCCATAAAGAGCTTTACATCTTCTTGACCAATATCTTCCGGGTTCTTTTTGATAAAGTCTAAAAGCTTAGAATTTGCACTAAGATAGTTTCTGATTGTATAGGGTGAGTTCTTAGAAATTTTCAATTCTGTTTCAAGCCTTTTCAAAAATTCCATTTTTTCCATATGCCAGATTGTGCGAACATATTTATAAATTATACTCCAAATCTTAAAGTAGCAACAATATATCTTGTGCGAACTTTATAGGTATTTTAGCTTAAATACTTTAATAATTGATAAAATTATATGTTAAAATAGATTATACAATCAATGATTATATATTTTAAGAACTATATTATACTTAAAATTCCTGTTTATTGTGGCTTATAGGCGCCCAATAAGATGAAGTATCTTCTTTAAGAAAATATAATTTACTACAGAACTTTAAAATTGCCTGATTATTTTAGAACGACCTCTGCGATCAACTAATACTCCTTCTATATAACTATCTGTGGGCCTCTTGATTCATATAAAAAATAGCCTCCAAATGGAAGTTCGCCTAATTTGAAATCTTTAAATGTACCTGAAAAAGTATATACCATATGTTCTGTTTTTTCTTCTAAAGTGTGTTTTTTTACAGCAACCATTTGTAATTAAGGTATGTTGGTTATTAATAAAATTTGTGTTATAAATTCTAGATTAAATATTTTTATCAATGATTAGAATATCTTTAAATAAATAATCTTAGAATTAATTGAATGTTTTAAGCAGGTAAAACCTCATTTTTTTCATAGATTATTTTATGAACATTTTCTTGAGATAGTGCTTCTTTTTCTTTTGCGAACATTTGTGTTTGTAATTCTCTTTCTTCTTCCATTATTTTCATACCAGCATCATATCCATATTTAGACTGGTAAAACAACAGCTCATTTATATGGGCCTCGATCCTTGCTTTAAGGTATCCTAAGCCTTGTTTTAGCACATTTCTTAGCTCTATTTCATAGACTATTAGGCCCTCATAGAATTTTTCTGGGACATCTTTGTCTATGTATATGGTGTTTTTTGTTTCATAAATGTCTGATAATGCATGAATTAGTTTTTGTGATGTGTCTAGCTTATATTTCTTGCCATTATAATATGCTTCTTTAACTAATTTTATCTCAACTAGAGGCATATTTGTGTTTTTTTGCAGTTTTACTCTTCTTATCCTTAGATTTGGAACATTATAATTTAGAACTAACTCTTCTTCCCTAAGTAACAAGTTAAAACCTTCTTCTTTTCCATATTTAGATTGATAGAATACTAACTCCTTCCTTTGAGCGTAATTATGTGAGAAAACATAGCTATGGCCTTTTTTAAGTATGTTTAGCTCTTCTATTTCATGAACTGCTATGCCTTCATGCAGTATTCCCGGTGAGTTTTTATCTACATAAATCGTATTTGTTGTTTCATCAAAATCGCCATATGTTGGCACCTTCTTTGAAGAATCAATTAAATATGTTTTTTCTTTATATTTGAATTCATTCATACTAATCTTTTTTTAATTATATTTAATTTTTTAAGTGAAATGTTATTTATTTACTTTTCTATTTAGATGTAAATATAGTTGTTTGTTTGAATTAATATAGTTTTAGTGAGAAAAGCATAAAGTTTATTAAAGAGTTTATGTTGTAAATATTTATGTTTTGGTGGTTAAAAAAAAGAGATTATAGTGATTATGGTGAAAAAATAGGAAATATTAATTCTTCTCTGCATAAATCTTTTTCGAATGTAAAAACAGATATTACAAATTTAATTAATATGTTTAATAAATTAAATGAGAACCATGACGTAAAAGATAAAAAAATAGCTATAATAGAAAAACGTATTGATGATTTAGAAGGTGTATTTAGTGATATGTTGGTTAATTTTAAACAAAATACTGCAATTGGGCATATGTTTGAACAGCCGTTTGGACATAAACAGACAGATGTCCGTTTGAAACAGAACGTGATGATTGTCCAAACAGATAGATTAGGGGATAAATGGACTAAAAATTTAACGCCCATGGAAAGGGTTATAATGAATATATTACTTAATACTAATATAAAACTTAGCTATGAAGATCTAAGTGTTATGATTGGAAGAGATAGTTCTACAATTAGAGGACAAATGAATAATATAAAACAAAAAAATGAGAGTTTAGTATGTGAATATATTGAAAGAACTGGCAAAAAAAGATTCTTTATTGATGAACAAAGGAAAAATGAGATATTAAAAGAACGTGCTATACTGGTTAAACGTGCTAAAAATGAGAGTTCATTCGAATAGCCTCTTCTGATGAGTATCTACTTTATAGAATGCATCAATTAAAACTTGCTTGTTTATTGACTTAAAATGAGGGTTTGTTTTGATGATTGTTATTTTATTATTGTATTTTTCTTTGTATATGGGTGCATTTTTGCGGATTAACGAAGTAATATAGCTCCTGATACATCCTTGTGAGAGTTTTAATTTATTAGCTATATCTGGGTAAGTTATATTATGCAATTCTTCTTCTAATTGAGCTATTGTTAATAGAACTAATACCTCTTGTTTTGTCATAGTTTTTAACAAATCTTGTGTGTTTGATGTGTGAATGTTTGAATGAATAACTGAATGAATGAATGAATGAACCCCTTCATTTCCTTTGGAACTTACTTCTGATGGAAATAGTGAATGTGGTGTTTTTGTTGGTTTCAAGTCATTAAGAAGGGATTTTATCTCTAAAATCTGATACTTTAGCTCGATAATCTGGCTTTCTAGAGAGATTATATGTTCTTTTGCCTTAGAAAAAGAGACTTTTAAGTCATTCTTTAGGTTTTTTAAGTCATTGCCCATTTTAAGTAATAAGGTTATAACTGCATTACGTGCACAGAGTGTGCACAGAGTGTGCATAAGATGTGAATGAATGAACAATTAGCCTATATAATTCTTAAAATCCTGTTTAGGAAGTATCATTGGCAAACGGATATGAGGCGGGAGATTGACCGATTGAGACAATTCTAATGCCTTAATATTTGATTTTGTAAGAATAACATTTATAATATTGGCAGCGAACTGCTGAGGTATTTTTTTCTCTTTTTTCCACATATCAGTTATCAATTTTATATTATCTGCAGATTCTAAAAATAATATTGTACCACCAATGCTTATATTACCGAGACCTGGTTGGTATTCTGTAAGGAATTCAAAATTTAACTTTATTACCTCTTGTTTTTTCTTTCCAATATCTATGTCTGTTAATGTCAAAGATTGTAAAACCAGATCGTTTTTTACTTTTACATCCCCTTTTATTTGGTCTTTTTTCTTTTCTATTAACATTTTACCATAATTAAAACTTATTATTGGCATTTAATTGCTATATTGGAGGGTTATTTAAAGGTTATTGTGTTGGAATTTACATTTTTTCTGTAACATCTATACCTAAAATATTCAAACCATTTTTGATAACATGCCTTGTTGCTGCAACAATTGCTAAACGTGTTTTTGTTAATTCTCTATCTTCAGAAATACATTGACATTTATGGTAAAAATCATTAAATATCTGGGCTAATTGATACAAGTAATTTGCTATTATATAAGGCTTTAGTTCTATTGTGGCCTTGTATACTGTTTCTGGAAACTTGTAAAGCTTGTTTATTAGATTTATTTCCTCTGGTAATGAAATCATAAGGTAATTTGGATTACTATGATTTATTTTTGCTTTTTTTAATATTGAAGAGGCTCTTGCATAGACATATTGTATATACTGAGATGTATCACCTTCAAAGGATAATGCTGAATCCCAATCAAAGACTATGTTTTTATCAGGGGAAACCTTCAGTATGGAATATTTAACAGCACCTATACCTATTACTGAGGCTATTTTTTTAATATTCCTTGATTTCCTTTTTTTAAGCTCGTTTTCTGCCTTCTTTACTGCTTCTTTAATAAAATCTTCTAGCAAAACTACATCTCCTGTCCTTGTTGACATTTTATTGCCTCCGGCAAGCAGTATATGCGAATAATGAATTACTTGGGGAGCTTGCTGTTTTAATAATGATAATGCGGCTTTTATCTGCTGAAAATACAGCTTTTGATCCTCTCCAAGAACAATGATGTTTTTTGTTTTAGATTTCTTTATCTTATCTAATGTATAAGCTATATCTCTTAAACTGTATAAAGAAGTATTGTCGCTCCTTGTTAATACAAAATATGGCTCTTTTGTTGGCAAATTAAAGCTAGATAAATTGAGTACTTTTCTATTATCTTTATCCGTTATAAGCTGGTTTGTTTTTTCTAATTTAGCTAAAATCTCTTTTATTTTCTTATCAAATAAGTATTTTGATTCATAATCGAATACATCATATTTTACATTTAATTTCGATAATGTCTCTATCTGGCCTTTAATGCAGATATCAACTACATGATTGAATCTTTTAATAGTTTCTTTATCGCCTTCTTCAAACTTTTTTAATAAAATGAATGCCTGTTGCTCTAATTTTTTGCTTTTTCTTATTTTATTGTACGTTTTTGAATAAATATTAAGGAGTTTTTTAAACTCTGGTTTTTTGCTGCCGATACCTAGGACAAGAATTGCTATTTGCTTGCCTACATCATTAACAAAATAATGCACTTCTGTTTTATAACCTTGAAATTTAAGCAACCTCGTTATAGAATCACCTATTATTGCGTTTCTGGCTCTGCCCACATGTGGGGCAGCATTTGGGTTAATGCTTGTATGTTCTATTAACGCTGTTTTTCCTTTTCCCACTAAATAAGAGCCGTACTTGTCTTTTTCTTTTAATATTGATTTTAATGTTAATTCTGAGAGTTTTGATCTATTTAAGAAGAAATTTAAGTATGGGCCTTTTGGCACAATTGCTTCTAATAGCTCTGTTGGCTTTATTTTCATAGAAAGCTCTAAGGCTATTTCATTAGGGTTTTTTTGATGCTGTTTTGCCAGAATAAAGCATGGGAATGCAAAATCTCCAAGATCTGGATTTGGTGGTATTTCCAATGTTATATTTTTTTGTTTTGTCTCTTTTTTTAAAAGTCGTATTATTTCTTTTTCGAACATGCAGATTTAGTATTGGTTTTTGTATTTAAGCCTTCTTTTTGTTTTATGCGTTATACCGCATAAGTGGAAAGATTTAAATAAACATAGTGTTTTTTGATTTTATGGTTAAGTTGTCTAAAAAGACTATTAATTTATTGAAAGATGACATTGTTAATGTGCTGTATGAAAATCCATTGAAACCCATGTTTACAAATGAGATTGCTGTTGCTTTAAGAAGGGATAATGAATTTACAAAGAGCCTTTTACTTGAGCTAAGGGAAATCGGAATTATAACAAATATCAAGATGAATAAACGAAAAAAAGAATATTTAATAAGGAAGAAATGGGTTATAAACCATAACATTCTAAAAGGCATGAAAGCATGATTATATGATTATTTAAGCTTGTAAGATGCTAAATCAGTATATATTGGGCCTGTAATCCTTAGCTCGCTTTTAACCAGCCTAAAATCTGAAACTTGAAATTTTAAGCTTTTAATATTTACCTTTGAAAGCAGCTCCTTAAATTTGCCTTTATCATTAATTTTTTTTATCATGGCAAGTGTTATATGGGATTTAAATCTTGTTTCTTCGCCAAATTCTTTTTTTAATTTTAGCTCTATTTGTTTTTGCAAGCCATTTATGCTGCCAATAGCATCTACCCATAACACTCTTGCGCTTGATGGACTTGGAAAAACACCTAGATTATTTAGCTGCAATTCAAAGCTGTTGTAAGTTATTTCTTTTAGAAGGCTGTCTATATGTTTTAGTTTATTATCATCAACCCAGCCAAGAAATTTTAATGTTATATGGAAGCTTTTAGTAAATTTAAAATCCCCTGAATTGGAAAATAGCTTTTGTATTTCCTTAAGATAGTTTTCTACTTCTTTGCTTACTAAAACTGATATGAATAATCTCATTTTTTAGTATGGTGAAAAAAATCTATTAATTCTGCTGCTATTTTGACTGTTTTATTTGCTTTATCCAGTTTAGGATTTACTTCCACTATATCAACTATCTTTAGGTTTTTTAGTTTTTTTATATCTTTCAGTATGGAGAATATTGTTTTTTTACCCATGCCCCCCTTTACTTTGTAATGTGTGCCTGATGCTATTTTTGGGTCTAAAACATCTATATCTATGCTCAAGTATACTGCATCTAATTTTGAAAAATATGGCAGGAATTTTTTGTAGTTTATGATGTTTTGCATTGTTATTATATTTATTTTTTTCGTTTTAATGTATGATTTTTCTGCATTGTACACATTTCTAACACCTATAAGAAGGGTATTTTTTTGTTTTAGAATACTATCTTCCAGAAGAACTCTTAAAAAATCTTCATGACTTGGTGGCTTAATATAACTGGTGCAATCCACATGAGCGTCAAGCATGATTAATCCAGGGTTTTTGCATTTTTCTGCCATGGCTTTAAATGCAGAATATGTTATTGAATGATCACCTCCAATTATTATGCCAGTAAAACCTGTTGCTGAATTGAATATATTTAAGTTCGTTATTTCCATATTTAGACTATCAATTAACACTGAATATAGTTTGAATTTTTTTTTTATGTGCTTTATAATTTCAGAGGGGGCTAATTCAGAACCTATGTTTTTATTTAATGAACCTTGAGATGTGGATATTTTTAATATATTTTTCATATGAAAGAATAATTAACCAAACATTATACTATTTTCTTCAAAGTCATTGCCATTAATCTTTTCTATAGATTTTAAGAAGTCAGACAAATACACTTTTACTCTGTTTTCTCTTATTGCTAAATAACCCGCTTCTGTGCATACTGCTTTTATATCTGCTCCTGAAAAACCTTCTGTATCTTTAACAAGCCTATGGAGCTTTACATCTTCATCCATGCTCATATCGCGCATATGTATTTTGAATATATCTTCTCTTGCTTCTGCTTTTGGTAGAGGCACTTCTATTAATCGATCAAACCTTCCAGGCCTTAGCAAAGCTGGATCTAAAATATCAATTCTATTTGTTGATGCAATGATTTTTACATTATCAAGTGATTTAAAACCATCTATTTCAGAAAGGAATTGCATAAAGGTTCTCTGGACTTCGCGCTCTCCTGAAGTGCCAATATCCAATCTTTCTGCAGCTAATGCGTCTATTTCATCAATGAATATTATGCTTGGACCTTTTTCCTTTGCCAATTGGAATATATCTTTTACTAATTTAGCACCTTCGCCGATGAATTTTTGGTTTAGCTCGCTGCCCACGATTTCAATGAATGTAGCATTTGTTGATGAAGCAACTGCTTTTGCAAGCAATGTTTTACCTGTTCCGCTTGGACCATACAGCAGGATGCCTTTTGGCGGGTCAATGCCGACTTCTTTGAATAATTCTGGTTTCTTTAATGGGAGCTCTATTACTTCTTTTATCTCCATTATTTGATCTTCCAAGCCGCCAAGGTCTCCCCATTTTATGCTTGGCTTTTCTATAATGATGAAGTTTTCAACACTGTGGGTTTTTATCTTTTCAAGCCTGTCAACTATGGTTAAAGATCTTTGTTCGCTTAAAACCAGGTCTGAAGCTGATATTTTATTGATTAAATTTTTTGAAACATTAACAACGAAGTTATTGCCATTAGGAAGCTTTATCATGGCTCTATCCCCAAAGACATTTTTTACTTCACATACCACTAATGGCCTTTCATTGAATTTATTCAGCTCTTTTCTCAGATTCAGCAATGTTTCTTTTAATACTCTGTTTTCTTTTTCCAAACCACTATTTACTACACTATCCTCTTTTTCTATATTAATGCTACCTTCCATAAACACCACTAGCTAATATTAATTTTATCATAGAACTAATATGGTACCTCATGTTTACATATCTTATGTTGATGTTCTTTTTAAAGTTTTCTGCATAACAGTATAATAATTTTTATCTTGTTATCAGAAGCTTTTCCATTTCATCTTTCATCTTTTTGAATTTAGGCTGTTCAAAATGCTTTCTTGCTGGTTCAAGAAGCTTTGTTATCTCTCGCGCAACAGCCTTCTTTAAATCCATTGGATGTAATTTTCTATCTACAAATGCTTTTTCTAGTTCGGCATATGATTCAAGGGAAATATTACCACCGAATTTTTCTGGTCTGTCAATTTCTAAAACAAATTTGTCATCCCTGAATAAAAGGTGTTTGGTCCAATCTAAAATAGGATTAAATTTTATTTCTCCTTCCATACAAAAGGCTGAGTTTATCTTTCTTTCAATTTCTGATGCCTCATCTGTTATGAATATAGCTGAATCTGGAATGGATTTCGACATTTTTAGTGATGACCACAGCTCTTGAAGGTTTTCTTCTGGAACTGGCCAAACGGGCGGCTTTTTTAAGCCTAATATAAGATGATGGTGGACTGCAACTGGTTTTATAACCTCGCCTTTTTTGTTCTTTATCGGACTTATTTTAAGCTTTAATGCAACATCTCTTGCTATTACCTGGGCCTTTCTTTGATCTAAACCTGCATGAGGCATGTTTAAACCTTGTATAAAGATATCTGCGACTTGCATTGGAGGATAAATCATTTTTGCAAAGTCTACTGCTTCACCTTCTTTTCTGCCAGCTATAGTTATGCTTCTACTTATCCTACTTAAAGAAATATTTTTGCTAATTTCAATCATAGTTTGCCAATATTTATCATTATTATGATATAGTTCGCTGCCCAATATAAATTTAATTTTTTCTGGATCACCACCAACACATTTTAAGCTTGCTGTTAATCCTTCTTTAAAATAGTTTACTGCAACTTTTTTGATTGTCTCTAAATCACCACCTAATTTATCATTTATCCACGAGTGCCAATCTGCCAAGAATATAGAGCAGTTCACGCCTGCATCCTGAAAATCCTTTACCTTAGACATGCACATTATCCCTGTGCCAATATGAATCTTTCCAGAAATTTCAAAACCTATATAGTGTTTTAATTTTTCGCCTGTTTCTAAAAGATGCTTCATATCTTCTTCTGTCATTATTTCTTCTGCGTTTCTCTTTATCAATTTTAATTTTGCTTCTATGTCCATATGATTAAGCTTATGTTATAACTTTATAAAATTATCTGGAGAGTTTGTTATTTGCTATTAGGTTTTATGGAAGACTTTCGAGTTGATAATGTGTTTTTACGCAAATTTTTAAGATGTCTTTATGAATGGACTTGTTTTAAAATTATGGCATGGAAGAAAAGACATTGTTCAAGATTGCAATAAGCACTTCGTTAATTGGGATGTTTATAATGATTATTATGGTTGAAAAGATTGATTTTTCTGAATCAAGTATAGTTTCAGTCAATGAATCTTTATTGGAAAAGAATGTTAAGATTAAAGGCATTGTTGAATATAAAAGGGAACTAACGAATATTGCAATACTTGGAATAAAAGATGATAGTGGTTCTATTAAAGTTATAGCTTACAAAGATGAGGATAAAATTCAAATATTCAAGAATGACATTGTAGAAATTACTGGCTTTGTTAAAAAATATGATAATGAATTAGAAATTGAAGCTGATTTAATTAAAAAGTTATAGTTTTAAAGAGCTCTTGTAATCTGAAATTATCCAATAGATTGAATTCATATCATCTTTAAATCTATTATCATCTTTGTTGCTTGCCCCATTGATGTAAATATTAAGGTCAGATTCCAATGCGATCATAATACCCTGAACTTGAGATGCGTTGATATAAACACCTGCTACTTTATTTGAATCTATACTTTCTTTAGGTGTTTTTACCCTCAATCTGTTGCTTTTATCCCTGCTTAAATGCAAGCTCTTCAATGATTCTTTAATGGAATTTCTAAATTGGTCTATGTTTTTTGTTAATCTGTAATTATTCCATGCTGAGATCATAGCTTGGTTTGTTTTTCCATACATCTTGATATAAGTGTTGTTGTATATATTGAAATATGCGCATAGTGGTTTTCTTGTCATGTCTAGCAATGCTTCATACTTTTTCTTTAATTCTTCTGATGATAATTCAACATTATCTTTATTCCAGTCGCCCAGGCAGTTTTTATTGGCTCTTTCTATTTTATATTCTGCAACAAGATTTGATTTTTTTGTTGTTTCAGATCTCTTTTCTTCTTGCATTGTTATTTTTTCTTCTAGTTTTTGAGGTTGTTCAGCAACTTGTGCAATTTCAACTAGTTTGCCAATATCAAATTTAATAAATGCATATTGATTGTATACTCCTTCATCAAGGGAGGTAACTATGAGCCCTGCATTTGAAGCTATATAATGCTTGTTTGTTTTGCTGAAACCTTTTTCATTTTTATTGTCTTTCCATATTCTGTCAACTTCATATTCTAAACTTTTTCTTTGATCTGCTGGAAGATTATTATATAATTTCATTTTTTCTTTATGCTTCATTTTGCTTAATTCTTCGAAACTTGTGAAGCCTAGATTAATAGCAGCATAGTTGCTAAACCCCCATCCTTTTTGAGCTTGAATCTTGATTGTTTTGTCTTTTCTGGTTTTGGCTGCCTCTTGCTGCTTTTCTTCTTCTTGTTTCTCAACAATTTGTATTTGTGGTACTGTTTCTATTTGAGATTGTTTTTGCTTTTCTGTAATTACTGGTGTTGGAGCAGGAGTTATTGTATCTTGGGCTGTTTCTTGCATTTGTAAACCTATAATGGTAGGTATTGGTAATGGTGTTGGTTTTGGCATTTCATAAACTATTGCTTCTTTTTTAACAGGTTGTATGATTGAACGCTTTAGATTTTTAGAACCATAATAAAAGCCTAAGGCTGTTACAAATGTAGCTAATGATAATAATCCTAATTTTGCTAATGTTGATATTTTAGCTGTTGCATAATCTCTGGATCCTGAAACGGAAATAATTTCTTTTAACTTTGAAATTTTTTCTTCATAAGCTTGTTCAGGAGCTTGTTCAGGAGCTTGTTCAAATAATTTATCTAATTTAAATGTATGATTAAAACCGCCAATATCCACTTTTGCAGTTAATGCTGCTTCTGTTCTTGTAAGAATTAATTTTGTTTTATTATATGTTTTTATATATGAACCTTCTTGCTCTTTTACGACATTTAACTTTTTATTTGTGCTGTATTCTGCAGTTTTAAGTTTTTCTACTGTCTTTTCTAATAGACTAACCTCGTGTTTTGGTGTTTCTTTTTGGTCCTCACTTTCTTCAAATAGCTCAGGAAATACGCTTCTCAAATGCAACATGTCTTCTGATTTATTGGCAATGTGGCTGACTATATTTTGCAGGCGATCTTCAAGCGTCTTTCTTTCATTGCTAAATCTCAATACATTTTTTTGATAATTATCTTCGATGTCTTTTCTTAACCCATTAAATTTTTCCTTTATACCAGATAATTTTTCTTTACCGAGAGGATCTGTTGATAATATCTCAAGAATTTCATAAAAAATAGGGTAGCTACCAGCAAATTCAACTAATGTTGAATCTATCTTGCTGCTATGATCTGTTACACTTTCATCAAAACCCTTTTGTGCTGTATGATATATACCTAGCTTTTTAGCATAGTCCATCAACTTAGCAAAATCTACTTTTACTTTATTTTGTTCGCCTTCTTTCATTTTTTAACTCTTGTTCTTATTTTCCAACTATGTACTTTCAGATCCACTTTGGAGTGGTACAAAATCTTAAAAAGCTTTCGGTTAGCCTGAATATTCTGCGGTTTTTCTTGATTAATGCTTATTAAAAGGAAAAATACGGCCTATAGTATGATATTTGAATTTATAATTTTTATTGTTTTGGGTGTTGCAATAGGTATTTTAACAGGCATACTGCCAGGCATGCATATTAACCTTGTAGCCATAAGCATTGCTGCTTTATTGCCATTAATTAATGTTAACCCATTATTTGCTGCTGTGTCAATATTGGCTATTGCTGTAACTCATATATTTGTTGACTTTATACCAGCAACATTTTTGGGTGTTGCAAATGCTGATGATGCAATTATGCTATTGCCTGCACAAAGAATGCTACTAGATGGCAAGGCTTATGAAGCAATATTCCTTGCTGTAGCTGGATGCTTGTTTGGAATCTTAATCATAGTACCATTATCCCCTATTATTTTTGCTGGTGCTGGTGCTGTTTATAGAAATATAAAGAATTTAATACCATATATCCTGATAATTTCATTGATAATTCTTGTTGTGAAAGAAAAGAACAAAATTTGGGCGTTAATTATAGTTTTTATCTCTGGCTTGTTTGGGATAGCTGCATTTAATTTAAATGTAAATGAGGTTTTGTTTCCTATGTTTTCTGGCTTGTTTGGGATAAGCTCATTAATAATCAGCATAAGCAATTATGCAATCATACCAAAGCAGTTCATAACAAAAGTGAAATTAAAAACTATAAGAATTTTTAAAATCTTGTCAAACAGTGTTTTTGCTTCATTGCTCGTTGGTTTTCTGCCAGGAATGGGGAGTGCGCAAGCATCTGTATTAGCAACTTCATTTTCAAGGAGGTATGGAAAAAGAAGCTATATTGTTTTAGTAAGCGCTATAAATTCCATAGTAATGATAATAGCAATTATAGCTTTATTTACAATTAACAAGGCAAGAAATGGTGCTGTTGCAATCATGGCAAATGTGTTTTATTCTAGTTTAACAGAATATTTGGTTTTGTTTATTGGCGAGGTTTTATTTGCTGCAGGCATTGCTGCAATAATAAGCATTTTGTTGGCGAGGGTTTTTGTTAAATTTATAGAGAAAATTAATTACAAAATAGTTTCATATGGCCTTATTTTATTTATTTTTTTATTGGTATTATTTATATCCAAGTTAAGCGGTGTTTTTATATTGTTGATCGGCGCTGCAATAGGAATTATGCCAATTGTTAAAAAAGTGAGCAGAAATCATTTAATGGCTTGCTTGATAATACCAATTATATTTTATTACTTGCTTTAGAACCATTTTGTAAGGCCTTCTTGTTTTTCAGGATCTTTGCCGAAGATGCTTTCTATTCTTTTCCTTGTTATGTGCAAAACCTGGTTTAGGTATGGTGGTAATGTATATTTTTCTGCAAGATCAAAGCTTGGCTCTAAATATTTCACTATGCTGCCTTCTGCAATCGTGAATATTAAACGGCCGTTGCATTTCAAGCATCTGCCCATTAAAGGCGGCCTTCTATATTTTTCATTGCATGCAACACACCTAAATTCCTGCTGGGAGAATTTTCTTAAGTTTCCCCTGATATCACGTATAAAATGCCTTTCTATTAGCAAACGAGCAACATCATCTTCATTAACAGCACGAAGTTTTTCTGCGATAACCATCTGCCCCCGAACTTTATCCCTCATTGAAGGAATTGACTTATAAGCACTATGCCTTATGCCATTGTTTAAATCATCTGTGTCCATTGTAAATCCAAGGCCAGAATATTGCTTTTCTGTATCCAGATTATCGCCGAATTTTTCTATCTTAACCTCCCATGGATTTTTATATTCTAATGCCGCTTCATAGAGCTCGAGGGGATATTTCCAGGCAATGTCCATGTCAAAAATCATGTTATCAACTTCTTTTGGGATTAATGTTGATGTAAGAACTAATGGGGCGTCTTGTGTAGATCCTCGGCTATGGGGCAGGAATTTTCTTGAAAAATTTAGGAGTGAGTCCATCAAAAGAATCACGCAGGCCTCATCGCCATCTGCGTCGCGCCTAAGAATACTATGTAGAAGTGGGTGCGCAAAAAATCCTTGTGTTTTTGAAAATCCTATTATTCTTCCGACCATTCCTGCTGATGTATGCGGGGATATTGCGACTATGTAATGGCTAACTAAGTCTTCTTTTGATTTTAAATTGTAAAATTCTTTCTGCTTGTAAAGCTTGACTAAAAGCTCATCTATGAATTTTGAAACCCTGAAAAGGACTTCATCAGCACCTTCTTCAAGACTTTCTTTGCATGCTGGCAATATTACATCTTGTGGTTTTAGCTCCAAGATTTGAGAGTTATTTGTTAAATCATTGCCATGAATATCTTTTGTATATCCTAATTTTTTTAATGTGTCTATGCCAGTTCCAATTTCTTTTGGCTTGAAATGTGTTATTGCCATCTCAGTCATATCATACCTTATTGTGCCATCTTTGTTTACATAAAGGTTGTATTTGCTTCTTAGAATGCCCTTGACCAAATGCTCTGGTATGCTATCTTGATTGGAAATGCCTCTAACCCCCTTTATCATTTCCTGATATTCGCTTAAATTAAGTTTTTCAAGTGCTTTTTTGAAATAGTAGTTAATATCAATTTCAGTTGATTTATGATTGACTGATTCATGCATAGAACAAGGTATATTGTATGTTTTTTTGCAGTGAAAGCAGTAATAATTTTGCTTTGTTTTTTGGCTGCAGCTTTCGCATATTGGATAGATTGTTTCCCTGCTGCAAGTTTCACAGTATCTTAATGGAAAATCAGCTACTATTTTGCCTATTTTCAATGTTTCCTGAAGGTTGCGCATCTTGCCTCCTTCTTTGCCTACTGAAAAAAGAACTTGCGGGCTGCCTGTTAATTTTCTTATTTTTGCTTTTTCCGGCCTGCCCATTCTTGCTCCTATGAAAGTTCCTGATTTGTCCCTTATTTTAACGCCTGCAAGCTTGTTTATTATTGATAAAACATCTTTGTCATCATCAAATTCAAAGACGTCAAGATTACGGAAATAAAACAATACTGCTTTTGCATCATCGCCTTCTATTATAATGTGCTCTTTTGCTATAACTTTGTGGGGTATGCCCAGCAATTCTAAAACTCTTTTTGGATCTAAGTCTATTTCAACAACTATGCTTTGGTTTAATGGAAGGATTATTTTGTCATTTGAACCTGCTGATGTTTTATACCAATTAAGGAAACTTGTAAATTGCCTGTAGCTTATATCCTTCCAATGATACGTATATCTTGGATGTAATGGCACGTCATATTGTATAGCAATCCTTGTTATATCGTCTATATCATATTTTGCATAAGGGTTGTTTATAATTTCTTTTAACCTTGCATCCTCTGCATTTATTTTTTCAAGTTCCAATGCGTACCATTCTTCATTATAACCACAGGGTACTAGTTTATGGGCTCTGTTGAAAAAATCACCATAGTTGATTAAAATATCACCGAGGAATAAAACTTCGTCTATTTCATTTTTTATTTTTATTGCTGAATCTACGTCTTCTATAAACAAAACATCTCCATTTTTTAACTTGACAATCGGACCTTCTAATTTATCGCATATGCTGATTACTGTTGATTTTCCCGGGCGCTCTGTTTTTAATTGAGTTCCTATGGCAATGTAATTGTCCAATATTACCATTGTACTCGGATGAATTGCATCAGAAGAAAATCCTGATGTTCTTGTTCTGCCATATCTTAATCTAAAACCACCTGTTGCAAGAGGGTATGTCAAGATCGGGCGGCCAGCAACAATATCCTTAATAAATGTATAATCTGGCGCTAATTTTATATTTTCGTCTTTAACTGCGCCGGCTGATTTTAATTTTTTTTGCAACTTGACAAAATCATCAAGGAAAAACCAATGTTCCAAGCCAAAATCTTCTCCCCATGAATTTATTTGCTTTAATAATTTTTGGGCTTTTGAAGCAAGGCATTCTCCAATGACCAGGCAAACGCCGTTTCTTATCCTGTTTGTTTCTATTCTTTCCAAATCCTTGTAATTACTAACTTCATAATCCTCGCTTGGATCGCCATCTATTTGAACAGGCAATCTTTCCAATAAAAACTTAATTTCTTCTTCTGTTGGGAGATACTGCAAGTTGGTAACTTTTTCATGGTAATCATAAAGTTCTGTTACTGTTCTTTTTACTTCTAGGTCTGTAATATCATAAGTGCTTAAACCCATTTTGCACCTAATATAGTCAGCAATCAAGACTGAAACTGCACCGGCTGTACCGCCTGCGCTTCTTATGGGACCAGAGTAAAACAAAGCCATGTAATCCTTGTTGTCTTTTCTTTTTCTGAATTTCAGCTCTACAAAACCCTCTATTGGGCTAGCGACAACACCCACTGTTATGTATGCTATGCCTACTCTTATGCCTACTTCCATGGCTTCTTTCTTGCTGGAAAACTTGCAGAATTTTTCATTTGCTACCTCTTCAGAAATTTTTAATGCAACCCTCCAATCTTGAGCGCCATATTCCTTTTCCAGTTCAAATAGCCTTTCTACTATATTGCTATCTTTTATTTGCGGGGCGACAATAGAAATTATGCCTACTATGCGCTCAGCCATGTTTTTTGCAAGAGGTGTTTCAACATCATCAATTGGATCATAGCCCATTTTCTTTGCGGCCCTTGCTATAGAATATATGCTTGCCAGATTGCTGTTTATATTATCAAAATACTCTTTCATTTTGCCAAAAATTTATTCTTCTTCGCTCGAGAAGTTCAGTATTTTTACTTCTCTTGTTTTTAGGTTCATAATTGGAACCCTTGAAGGTAGCGGGTTATTGCCTGTTTTTTCCTGGAAAGGCGTTTTTCCTTGGAAACAACTGCAGTTAATCATTGTTATATTATTATATGTTGCAACATCTGAACGATGCATTTCCCCTGATAACATTAGGTCTGGTATCTTATCTATAAAAAATGGGTCGTGATCCCTTGAAGGAATGTAAACTGTTGATGTATGAGATGGAGCCAAATGCCTTTTTTGCAGTAAAAATTTTAGTATATTTGTTGGGTTATCTCTTGTGTTTGTCTGCCTCAATGAATCAATTTCATCTATATAGTGATGATAGCTTGCACCGTGGTAGATTAGGACGTTAAAGCCTTCAAAATCTTTTTTTGAATGTATGTTAACAAGAGAGGGGTTGCTTACAAAAATTACATTAGGCAATGCGTATAATGATTTGGCAAACTCTTTATCTAACTGGGGTTGTGGTTCTGCTACTCTTATTGAATCGTGCTGGCCTGGAGCAAGGATTATTTTTATATCTTTTCTTATCATGCCCAAATATTCTGCACATAATTCATATTGCTGGGAGATGTCTTTTAAAACAAGCTCTTTGTCTTGGTTTGGGTAAACGCCAACGCCATCTACAGAATCACCGATTATAAATAAATATTTAACTTTTGAAGAAACTCTTTTTTGCAGGAAACTTCCAGTTTTTCCATTGATCCATTCTATGAATTTTATGAAATCATCTTTTAAAAAGAGCTTGCTGCCAAAATGCAAATCGCTAATAAACGCGGCATATACTTCTTCATCGCATTTTTTTAATTCCTTGCTTAATGGTATGTCTGGAAAAATAATGTTTGTTGCAAAGACTACTCTGCCACCATAAACACCAGCAATGCCAATTACTTCATCATTAACTATGTTTCTCGCATTTTCTATTGCTTTTCCTTCTTTATTGACAAGAACGTCTATTAATCCTGTAGGGTCTTCTATTGTTAAAAGTATGTTGTTGTTTTTTGTTGTTTTTTTGTTGTAAACAATGCCTATAAAAGCGACTGTTTCTTTTTCTTTTTTTGTTAATATTCTGTTGATTGATATTGGGTCTTGTATCTCTTGCCTGTTTTGAAGAACTTCTTTTATTAAATTATAACGGATCTTAAAATATTCTACAAAATCTGCCACTTCTAATTTCTTTGGATCATCTTTGTATGTTTTTAATATAATTACATTTAATGGCGCTTCTGTCGGCGGCTCTTCATTAATGTCGAGTTTTTCTTCCTTTTTTACTTCCTCCAGCAATTTATCAAGCTCTTTCTTTTTTTTATCTTCAACTTTATAAGTTAAAAGGTCTAAGAATATGTTATAGGTTTTATCTATTTTGCCTTTTTCTATCATGACTTTTGCTTTTTCAAACTCTGCCCAATTGATGTCTGCCTTTTCTGATAATTTTGGAATTATTGCTATTATGTCTTTGTTTATTACTAATAATTTTTCTGGGAATTCTATGTTTTTTTGTATCGCTTCAATTATCTCTTTTGATGGGATATTTTTAATATCCTTTATTATGTCAGGGGAGGGCAAAAAATCATTTTCTAGAAATATGTTTACTGCACCTTTCATAATGACAATCCCTCTTTTAATATATTGCTTACATTGTTAATTATTGAATCTGAAATGGCAAGGCAAATTTCTCTTGTCCTGCCGTAGCGGCCCTTGCTAATTACTCTGGTCGTTATAATGCCAAGCATGTCCATCTCTGCTATGATATCACTGACTCTTCTTTGTGTTAAAGGTCTTAAGCCAACTTTGAAGCATGCTTCTTTGTACATATCATAAATCTCGCCTGTAAATATAGGGGTATTGGTGGAGGAAAAATGTATCTTTGTTATTGAATAAAGAACTAGTTTGAATTGTTTTGGCTGGGTGTTTATAATATCTATTACTGTATCTTTGTCTATTTTTTCTTCTGCTTCGTCTATGTCTGTTATTTTGATGTTTGTTTTTCCTTTTCTTTCTGAGATCTCTCCTGCGACTCTTAAAAGTTCAAGCGCCCTTCGCGCATCACCGTGCTCTCTAGCTGCATATGCTGAACATTTTTCAATGACTCCTTCTTCTATGGTTTCATTCCTAAATGCTATTTTTGCCCTTTGCCTTAATATATCCTGGAGCTGCAATGCATTGTATGGTGGAAATATAAGCTCCTCTTCGCTAAGACTGCTTTTTACTCTTGGATCTATGCTATTTGTAAAAACTAAATCATTTGAAATGCCTATTAATGAGATTTCAGTATTCTTTAATTCTGTATTAATCCTTGTTAAATTATATAATATCTCATCACCTATTTTTTTGACAAGCTGGTCTATTTCGTCTAAGATAATGATTAATAATGTTTTTTCTTTTTCAATGGCTTTGATGAATAATTTATAGATTTCATCTGTTGGTAGGCCTGTTACTGGAACTTCTATGCCAAATTCCCTTGCTAGATTGGCTATTAACCTGTATTGTGTATCTGCAACACCCTTTAATTTACAGTTTAAGTATAATATTTTTATTTCCAGTTTGTTTTTTTCTGCAACCCTGAGAATATTGCTGCAAACATGCTGTATTGTCAAACTCTTGCCTGAGCCTGGCCTACCATATACAAATACATTTGATGGCCTTTCCAACCTTAATATTGGCGCTAAAATGCTTGCTAATTGGTCTATTTGCTCGTCTCTATGAAGTATTGTTTTTGGTGTATAAGTTGACTGAAGTACTTTTTTATTAGTAAATATAGGCTCTTGCTTTAAGAAATTTTCAAAAAACCCAGTTAACCCCTTTTGCCCCATTTTTTATTTAAAACCATTTTTATATTTAAATATTATTATAGTTAGGAATATTATACTCCCTCCTATGTTTCCTATGGAGATTAAAATAGTGGTTTATTGATAAACTTTACTAACTACCTTTAGAAATTAACCCTCTTGTTTCCTATGAAATGATAACAAGGCTATTTTTATTTATATATTTATAATTCATATTTAATATATATATAATATTGAATCATGTTTTATGATAGATATAGGCTTAGAGGAGGGGTTTTTTGATATGTTATTGTTTTTTCTGGATTATAATATAAAATAAAAAGCAAGAATATACAAATGCAATAGATTATAGGTTCCATAGGAAATAATGGTGGGAGGGTGTATTTTTTATTATATATGTATATTTCCATAGGAAGGTTAGGTCTATTGAGTTACATTAATTATTTATCATTATAAAGTGATTTTAAAAGGTTTAAATATACCTGATTATTACTATAGAGATGAATATATTGTTAATTGGTGGCATTTTACTAATAATATTGTTTATTTTACTTCATTTTAAAACAAATAATTTTTTTAAAAGGATTGGGCATTTTACGTTGAAGATTGTAATAATTTTAATATTGGTATTTGTGCTATTGGAAGTGTTTAGCAATCAAAATATTACTGGGAGGGTAATGGAAACAGGGTTGAGCATAGTAGATATTGTCAAGGAAAAAGTGGTAAGTCCATAAGGTATTTTGCTAAGTAACCTTTTGATTTAATGCAATTCCAAACTAGAAAACTTTATAAATAAGTTTTAGTTAAAAAGAATAATAATAAAAGGTGAATTATGGCAGATGAAGATAAAAGAACAGCAAGGCAATTAATGGGCAAGATTGTTGTCACAAAATCAGGGAAGAGGTTTGGCGAGGTAGGCAATATATCATTTGAGTCCAGGACAGGAGAGTTAATGCAAATAATTCTGAAAAACCCTACTGCTTATGCACAATCATTGGAATTAGAGAAAGACACACAAAACAACTTAACACTACCATATTCTGCTGTAATGGCAATTGGTGATTTCATAGTTGTTTCTGAAGAAGAAATAATTTAAACCTTGAGGGGATACTTTTTTAAATAATATCGTTTATATTCTAATTATGATTAAGAAGGATACATCTGAAATAAAGGTACCTAAGAAGATTTCTGATCAAGTAGTTGGACAAGATGCAGCCATAGAGATAATCAAGAAGGCGGCAAGGCAGCATAGGCATGTTTTGCTTATTGGTGAGCCTGGAACTGGTAAGAGTTTAGTTGGCCAGGCCCTAGCAGAGTTAATGCCGTCTGAAAAGCTTGTTGACATACTTGCGTTTCAAAATCCAACTGATGAAAATACGCCTATAATAAAAGAAGTGCCAAAAGGACAGGGCAAGCAGATCGTTACAAAAGCAAAATTGCAAGCATTGTCCTCTTTTAAGAACCAGAATATAATAATATTCATTTTAATCATCGTCGTAAGCTTAATGCCATATTATTTTTGGAAAACAAAACAAATATCTGACGTGGTCTATGCTGCATCGATGATATCGAGCATGGTGTTTATTGTGGGTTTTATTCTTTTCATTAATTTGGGAAAGAGAATGAAGATGGGGGAAACTCAAAACATTCCCAGGTTATTGATTGACAACTCTGAAAAGAAGGAAGCACCATTCTTAGATGGAACGGGAAGCCACGCAGGGGCATTACTTGGCGATTGCCTTCATGATCCTCTTCAGTCAGGGGGCTTAGGAACACCACCACATGAAAGATTAATACCTGGGCTGATACATAAAGCAAATAATGGCGTTTTGTTCATAGATGAAATTGCAACATTATCACTGAAATCGCAGCAAGAATTATTGACGGCAATACAAGAAAAAAAATATCCAATAACAGGGCAGTCTGAAAGGTCCTCGGGAGCACAAACTAGAAGCGGGCCAGTACCATGCGATTTTGTTCTGGTTGCTGCTGGAAACTTGGAAACAGTAAACCATATGCATCCAGCATTAAGATCGAGAATAAGGGGAAATGGCTATGAGGTATTTATGGGCAATACAATGGATGACAATGAAGATGCAAGAAAGAAGATAGCACAATTCATTGCACAAGAGATAGCCAAGGACAAGAGAATACCTCATTTTGCAAAAGATGCTGTTGATGAAATAATAAATGAAGCAAGAAAGATGTCTGACACTTCAGGAAAGTTGACATTGAGATTAAGAGAACTTGGTGGCTTAGTAAGGGCTGCTGGTGACTTGGCCATGGAGAGAAATTCCAACATTGTAGAAAAGCAGCATATTATAGATGCAAAAAAAATAGCAAGATCTTTGGAACAGCAGATTGCTGACAAGTACATAGAGAACAAGAAGAAATATGAAGTTATAATAACAACAGGGCAGAAGATTGGCCGAGTTAATGGATTGGCTGTAATAGGATCTAGCTTGGCTTATTCTGGAATAGTTTTGCCTATAGAATCAGAAATAACACCTGGAGGAAAGAAGGTTGAGTTTATTGCTACAGGCAAATTAGGAGAAATTGCTAAGGAAGCTGTAAAGAATGTTTCTGCCATAATACTAAAATTGTTTGGCGAGGATATAATACAGAAATATGACATATTCATACAATTTTTGCAGACATACGAAGGAGTTGAAGGAGATTCTGCATCAATTGCAGTTGCAACAGCAATCATATCTGCATTAAAACAAATACCAATAAGGCAAGATACGGCAATGACTGGTTCGTTATCTATAAGGGGAGAGGTATTGGCAATTGGCGGAGTAACAGCTAAAATAGAAGCAGCAATGGAAGCAAAATTGAAGAGAGTTATAATTCCAAAAGCAAATGAACAGGATGTTCTACTTTCAAAAGAAAATAAAAATAAAATAAAAATAATAACAGCGTCTACAATATATGACGTGCTTGAGAACAGCCTTGTTTGGAAGGGCGATGAGAAATTCTTGAAGCAAATAAAATCAAAGATGTGATTACTCGTACTTTTGATGTATTAAATTTAAGATACCTTTTGCCTTTTTATTGCCAATCTTATCAATATTTTTCAAATCTTTTTCTTTGGCATTGATTATGTTTTTTATGGATTTAAATTCTTGAAGCAAAGATTTGGATAATGTTGGGCCAATGCCTGGCAAGGATTCAATTATAAATTCCTGCTGTTCTTTTAATGTTAATGGCTTTCTTTTTTTTAATATACTTATTTCTGAGCGAGGTTTTTCAAGCCGTTTTGTTATGGTGGCTATAAATGCAGCTGTATCTGCTACAGCCCTTGTTGTTATTATTGGTATTTTCAAGTCGACTGATATTGTTGCAAGAATGCCACGGATTGCATTCGGGTGAAAATTTCTCATAGAGTATAGGTTTTTTGAACCTTCTATTATCAAAAGCTGGTTTTGAAAATGTTCTTTCATGTCTATTAATTGTTTTAATAGCCTCCTGTCTATTATGGAATTTAGGAAATCTTCCTGGGTCTTTTTTTCTATGCAGAGGTTAATGGTGTTGTTGTCTTTATCTTTTGTTTGTATTATGAAATCTCCAATTAAGAGCTGTTTTTCGTCCACTTCAATATCATGCTTTGCAAGTTCCCTAATTATCCCAGATTTCCTTTCCCTATAATCTATTATTACTTTCATTTTTTGTAAAATTTGCCAATGACTGCTGTTTTTCAAAGTTTGTTTTTATATTAGCTATGGTTTTCTTCATGGTTTTTTCATCCCTTTTTGATTTCCAGTAATAGGCAGAGTCTCTTGTATTTTTTGCTACGAGATATATTATCTTTCCTGGCTTTGTTCTTGCGACTCTACCCTCTCTTTGAATTTTGCGTATTGCACTTGGAACATTGTCGTAAAAGATTGCTATGTCTAGAGTACCTATTGACAAGCCTTCTTCGCCAATTGATGTTGTAATAATACAATTGTACAAGCCTGATTCGAAATTTTTTATAGTTTCTAGCTGCTGTTTCTGGGTTATGCCTTTTTTATGGCCGATTAGCTTAACAGGATGGCAGTTTTCTATTTCTTTTATGTTTTCAAGCAATTCTTCAATTGTATCGCGATAATTTGCAAATATTATCATTTTTGAGCTATTGTTTGATAAAAACTGTTCTTTTATGATTTCTTTTAACTTATCTAACTTTGGATGAAGAACTTTGTTTTCGATGAGTGTCTGCGTTATTTTGTATACCTCTAAAATGTCTTTTGTATTTGTAATTATTTTTGCTGCTTTAGTCTGCTCTGTTTTTAATTTATCTAAAAAATTCTTTAATGGCTTCAAGCCTTGGGTTTCTGTCAGCTCTATCAAATGAGAGAGTTTTAATAATTGTGCTGTTAATGAAATACCAAAGAATGCAGAAGGGTTTCTTTTAGACAATTCTTTTTGAAATTGTTTTTGCAGCAACAATAAGTCCTTTTTATTGATTAAACTTGTTGGTTTTGTAAAACCAATCTTTTTTAAATAACTTAATTTATCATTGTAAACTATTTTTAATAGATCACATATTTTCTTGATTTCATTTTCTAGCTCTATATTTATGAATTCAATAGATTTTTTTTGCATGTAAGGCTTGACATCATCATCTTCGTCAGTCCTTATTTCGACTTCCTCTATGAACAGATTACTGCATATTTCATTGATTTTTTCCTTTGTATTGCCTGGTGAGGCTGTTAAAGCAAGTATTCTTGGATTTTCTGCTGTTTCAATGTATTTTTTTGCGACCATTGTGTTTGCATATTTCATTCTTGAGCGATGGGCTTCGTCTATTATCAAAACTGAAAAATCATTGAGATTTATGCGATTGTTTAACAAATCTGATTCTATTGTTTGTGGCGTTGCTATTATAATTTTATTTTCTGAAAATATTTTTGCCCGTTTATTTGCTTGAGTTAGGCCTGTATAAAGTGAAATTAAACATTTATCAATGTCTGTATGAGCCTTGAAAGTTTCTTGGTGCTGCTGGCATAACGGCTTTGTTGGCGAGCATAATAATGCCTTTGAGTTTTTAAATTTGTTCAGCCTTTCTATAACTAGCAAAAGTGCTATAGCTGTTTTGCCTATCCCTGTAGGGAGTATTACAAGGCAATTCTTATCAATGCAGCCCTTTAAAATGTTAGACTGGTACAATCTTGGGGTAAAATTTTTTAATAAAACCATCTTTTGGTACTAAGTTAAAAAGATTTATAATGCTATTGAAAATGAGAGAAAACCATGATAATATATTTATTAGGGTTATTGGATTTGTTGACAGCTATATCATTGATTTTATTGAGGTTTAAAGTAGATTTTTTTGCTTTGTTTTTTGCATTATACCTTATAATTAAGAGTGTTTTATTTATTAAGTCACTTGCCAGCGTATTTGACTTAATTTCAGGAATAGTATTCATATTGGCATTGTATGGTTATTTCGGGATTATAACCTATATTGCAAGTATATGGCTTATACAAAAAGCGATATTCAGCTTTCTTAGCTCTTTTTGAAGCCAAAGTATAAAAATAGCATGAATAATGACAAAACTGCTGCCAGAATTAATGCTGCAATGACATTGAACATACCCATCAATACATAAGACAGAAGGGTGAATACAACCATGCTTATGTATAATGGAACAGAGCCAAAAAATATCTTTGAACCATCAAGCGTTGAAATGGGCAGCAAATTATAACCTATGAAAACAAAAATCATTAATGTCAGCTGGTTGAAAATTATGTTTGGCGAGATAGTATTTAGCATTAACGCTAGGATAATGAGGATAATTATAGAAAATGATGATATCTTAGCCTCTTCAAAATATGTCAGTCCTTTAAATTTGGCACCAATTCTCAAGTGTGGTTTTTCAATGATTTTAAATGAGGATATTGGAGTTAAGTAAAACAAACCATTTGAAAGCAATGTTGCGATTACAGAAAGAACAATGCCCAACGGAAAGGAACTTATTGTAAAGTTCAATATTTTTACAGGAAATTTGGCCGAGCGCCAGAAACCATAACGCTTTATCGCCCATATTTCATATTCTGTTTCAGCACAATATCTTTTTGCAGATACCTTGTGCGAAATTTCATATACTAAGAGTATTATTGCAGCTGAGATTAATGCGCGGATGAAGTTTATAGTCCAGTTCTTCAGGCTGAAAAATGGCTGGTTATCATTGAAACCAAATGCAAAACCAAGTATAAACACAGAAATCACCAAATGATTTATTTCTTTTTTTGTAAACATTTCACATCTTTTTTATGAGTTCTACAATTTCATCTTCATGGCCTGCACCAACAACAGCAATAATACTTTTATTAGTCTGCATTAGCTTATATAAATTTTCTGCCATTACTTTATTTCTGTCAGCTATCAAGACATTATATAAAGAAGGATAATCCCTTTTAACCTTATCTGTCAGTTTTTTTATTAGTTTTTTATCCGGAACTTTTGTCAAGTCTATGTTTATTTTTTTCTTTGTAAAAACACCCTTTAAAATTTCTGCCATAAACCTAAACCTTTCTTTCCATGTAAATGATTTTGAAAGATTCTTTAATGTAATCCTAATATCTTGATCTATTAGTGCTATGTCTGATTTTATTAATTTAGCAGAGATTATGGCTGCCTTCATTTCAGAGCCTGGCTTGACATTGACTATTTCACCAAGCTTTTTTTCAACATAAGCGCCAATTAAATTAAAGATAAAACCCTTTATACCTATTGCTTTTATATCGCTTAGCTTATTTTTGCTTGTTTTACCATACATTAATACATTAAATCTTATTGGATCAAGCTCCAAGGCGACTATATCAGGCTTTATTTCACTAATTTCCTTTTTTACTTTGGTTATGCTTTCTTTGGCTATATGGGATGTCCCTATTATTGTGAGGTTATTGTATTGTCGCATTTTACCACAGAAATATTTATAAACTATAAAAGACTTGCTATGAATATTAGCGAAAAAGGGAGATGATCAAAAATGCTAAAACTAAAGAATGTAACTGATTTATATGACATGAGGGTTTTTACAGACCTTGGTGATTATTTTGGTGATGTTGAAGAAGGCATAATAAGTTCTAATAAGGTTTTTGGATGGAGAGTAAAGGCAACCAGGAATTCTTTCTTAAGCAAGGTTTTAGGCGGTGCCAAGGGGGTCATAGTGCCACATCACATGGTAAAAGCAATAGGCGATGTTATAATAATAAGCAAGGCTGCAATACCTAGCTATGAAGAGAATAAGACTGAAGAGTAAAACAATTTATCCCAAGAATGGCTATTTTTGTTTATATATAATAAAATCACCAACTGTTAATGCACCAGAGTATAAGCATAGAAACGTTTTTAAATTCTTTATAAAAACAAAACAACTATGAATAATGTTAATGGAAATATCCCAAGGCATTTAGGCATAATCCTTGATGGCAATAGACGGTTTGCCAAGAGGTTGATGATAAAGCCATGGATGGGGCATGAATGGGGCGCTAAAAAGGTAAAAGAGCTGCTTGAATGGTGTAATGAAACATGCATTGAAGAAGTAACATTCTATGCTTTTTCTGTTGAGAATTTTAACAGGCCTAAAGACGAATTTGATTATTTAATGGCTTTATTTGAAAAAGAATTTAATGAACTCATGAGCAGAGAAAATTTAAATGAAATCAATAAAAAGGGATTGAGGGTTAATTTCATAGGAAGGCTATGGATGTTTCCTGCCAATGTACAAGGAGTAATGAATAAACTAATGGATTTAACCAAAGAGAATAACAAGCACATTGTTAATTTTGCAATGGCTTATGGGGGAAGAGCAGAAATAATAGATGCTACAAAAAAGATTGCAAAACAAATAAAGGAAGGAAACTTGGATGTGGGAGATCTTAATGAAGAAGTATTTAAGAAAAACCTTTATTTGGAAAGCGAGCCAGATTTGATAATAAGAACAAGTGAATCAAGATTAAGCGGATTCTTGTTATGGCAGAGCAGCTATGCTGAAATAATTTTTTTGCCTGATTTGCTATGGCCTGAGTTTAAAAAAGAGGATTTTTTAGCATGCATAAATGAATATTCCCTGAGAAAAAGAAAGTTTGGCAAGTAAATAGGGTTAAAAATAAAACAACAAAATATTTAAACAAGTAAATTTTATGAATATATCATGGCTACACCATTGAGCAATGCAATAGATTTTTTAAAGAGGCTGGGTTTTTTTGATGTAATACTGTCGTTTCTATTCATATTTACCATAGTTTTTGCCATTCTTGAAAAGACAAAGATACTTGGAATTGAGAAAGACGGCAGGCCGAAGAAAAACATAAATTCAATGGTGGCATTAACCATAGCTTTATTTTTTGTTGCTATTCCAAGAGCAGTAGTGTTTATACAATCATCACTGCCATATGCTGCATTATTACTGGTGGTTATTGTGATTTATATGCTGCTAGTCGGATCGTATGCTTCTGGAGAAAAAGAGTTTCATTTTGGAGAAAGGAAGTTTTGGGGGGCATTTATGGGGATAATAGTTTTTGTATCTGTAGCAGCAATATTCCTGAATTCATTTGGCTGGCTAGATCCTGTTTTAGATTATATTGTTGATAAATGGCAGGATACATTTATTATTTCATTGATATTTGTTGCATTTATAATTGGTGTAGTATACTGGGTATATAATACTCCTGGTGGCACAAAACAAGGGGGATAAAACATGAGTTACTTAAGCGATTTAATATCAGACCTTACTGATTTTGGCGTATATGACATTGCATTGCCATTTTTGCTAGTATTTACACTGGCATTTGCCATACTTCAAAAATCAAAGATACTTGGAAAGGATGCCAAGAATTTTAATGTCGTTGTGGCATTAGTTGTCGGCTTGATATTTATCAGGAATCAATATTTGGTTGTACTGGTAAACAGATTTTTGCCTAATGTTTCATTGTTCATTGTTGTATTTTTAATGTTGCTATTGCTGCTAGCCATATTCATAAAAGAAGAATATGCTGGGTGGGGGAACAATCTTATGGCTGTTGCAGGAATTGTTTCTATTCTAGCAATTATATGGAGCCTGAGTGTTGATTATTTAAATGGGAGATACATACTGCCGGACTGGCTGACTAATTTGGATACAAGAACAAAAAGCATAATAATATTCATTGCCATATTTGTAATAATAATATGGCTTGTAACCAAAGAAAAGCAACAAGGAGAGGGCGGCATCGGCAACTTCTTTGAGAAGATTGGAAAAGAACTAAAGGGCGAGAAAACCTAACATGGCTACACCAGTTGATGTAAGTTTATTGGCAAAGCTGGCACCCATATTTGTCTTTTTGGTTGTGTTTTTTGGAATATATGCAGTACTCTCAAAAATAAAGATACTTGGGGTTTCTAAAGAAATAAATTTAGTTGTTTCGTTTGTTTTAGGGGTTATATTCATGTTTACACCTGGTGTTTCCAATGTTGTAATAATTGTAACACCATGGCTTGTCATATTATTTTTAATGATAATTGTCATAGTAACTTTGTTTTTATTTGTTGGAGTTAAGGAAAGCACTGTATCAAAGGTATTTGAAGAATCAGGGGTAGCATGGTTTTTGATAATTGTTGTTATTATTATATTTGGTTTTGTCCTGAGCCAAGTGTATGGGCCATTAATACAGCAATATACTGCAGATGGCCAGCCCATTGAAAAGCAAGGGGTAACTTATGACATTGCCAAGATAATATTCAATTCCAAGATATTGACAGTAGCCTTAATACTGGTAATTGCTGCACAATCCATTAGATTGATTGCGAAGAATTATTGATTACCTAACACCTTTAAGGTCGTTTGTTATTCTTCCAAGCTCTTTAATATTTGAGGTTAATGGCGATATTATATTTTGGAATACCTTTTCCAAGGCTTTTATCTCTGAGCTTACATCAATCATGCTCTTATTGTATTCATCCACTTTGCCAAGAACTGCTTTTTGCAGGATATCAAACCTGTTGCTTTGCCTTATTACCTCCTGCTTTATTGATATTAAATCATCATTAACGCCTGCTTTCCAGACTTCAAAATCTGTCATTGAATCTGAGAAGCGCTGCCATTTTTCTTCAACTACTGATTCTATTAATCCTTGAACATCAGAGCTATCAGATGCGATATAAGGCGCAGTTTGCTCTTCTATTCTTGCAGATGGCGAGTATGAATGCCTTTCGAATGCCATGCCTGATTGAGGAGGTGTTGGCACTGGAATATCTTCATCAAGCAAAGAAGGCTGCATTTCATTCTGAGCCATTGAACCTGATTCTATATTTGATTTTATGCCCAGCTGATTTATAGTTTCTGCAACTTGCTGGCTGTTGTATCCCTGGCCTTCCAGCCTTGAAATTATTTGCGGATTATTAAGGCCCTGCTGTTTCAGCTTGATTGCTGCATCCAATGGCAATTCGTTATTATTCAGATTTGATCACCTCTTTAACAATGCGCTTAACATCATCTTCTGTTACAAATTTTAATGGGTCTATTAGGTTAATATACTTTTCTAAAACCTTGACGTTTTCTTTTCTTGCATAGCTATCGAACTCTTTTGCAAACTCCCTTATTATTTCTTTAAGCTTGTTTACTTCCAATTTAATTTCTTTAATGTCAGATTCGATTATTTTTATATGCCTTGACAAGGATTTATATTCATCTATCATGTTTTTGTTTATCAAAAGTGTTTTTTCTGTTATTAAATTGTATTTGCTTTCGAGAGAACGCAATCTATTAACAACTTCATTGAGTATGTAAGAAGCATCTTGTTGGGTTGTTTCAATTGCCATGTTTTATCGAAAAGTATTTATTTATATATGTGATATGTTCTATTGATAGATATTAAATATTATGTAAACTTTGAAAAGTGGTAACATGGCTGAAAGGGATTATACTGTAATAAAAGAGGGGCAAGAAGATGTTATGAAAATCAATGCTGAGATGTGGGGTTTCTCGCCTTCTTTAGAGGATAGTGCTATATGCATGGCAACAACCATAGAAAAATTAATTGAAGCGCCAAGCGTTTCCAGAATAATTTTTTCCCAAAGAAAACAGTACAGCTACGATTATGAGCAAACACAGATGCTAGTTGAGATAGCTAATTTGTACAAGTCTTTGATAAGGCAGAAGAAAATGATAACATTGATGGATTTTGAAATGACAATAGCTTCTAGCACTTACCTTCCCAGCTGGAGGGCAGAATTGCAGAATGTAGTTTTGAACTTGTTAAGGAATGATCCTATTGGCGCTTACGTTGAATTGAAAAGAGTGATTAGATCAGAAAAGATAAAACTTGGAAAAGTGCCGCTTGATTTGGTTGAGGTTTACCAAGAGTATATTGAAAGGTTGAATTATATCAGCAATCAATTGGAGAATACAAGGCTGATAAACCTTGTCAAATCAGACATTGAGGGGCATAGTATTGGCGACAGGTCTTTGTACAAAAGAATATTCAAGCCAAGCATTTCACCAGATTTTATTTTTACAAGATTAATGGTGCAGCAGCCAATTGACGCCGAAGAGATTGATATTTATTCTGTTGAAAACTCTGATGTTGCAATATTCAGGACTAATAAAGATGTAAAATATCTTTATCATTTAACACCTCCAGAATTTAAGATAAGCGAGGACAAATATACCCTGCTTGATTTGGCAAGGACAATCTTAGTTGAGCACAAGCCAAGGGAAGAAGAATTTTTAGAGCCTGAAAAAATGAGGGCAACTTTTTATAACATTGGTCGAGATTTATTGCAGGAATTAGCAGATAACAAAGGGCTTGAATTAAATCAAGAAGAACTTGATGAATTAGCAAAAATATTAGTGAGATATACTGTTGGTTTTGGGCTTATTGAGTTATTATTGCAAGACCCAAAGGTACAAGATATTGTGATTAATTCTCCTGTTGGTGATACGCCGATATTTTTAGTGCATGAAGATTATGAAGAATGCACGACTAACATAATGCCATCAAGGGATGATGCTGAAGGCTGGGCAACGAAATTCAGGATAATATCTGGCAGGCCCTTAGATGAGGCAAATCCTATATTAGATACTGAACTTTCAATACCTGGTGCAAGGGCAAGGGTAGCAATAATACAAAGACCATTGAATCCTTATGGGATTGCATATTCTCTGAGAAGGCACAGGGACAAGCCTTGGACTTTGCCATTATTCTTAAAGCATAAGATGATAAGCCCTTTGGGTGCCGGCTTGCTGAGCTTCTTGATATCTGGATCTAGGACATTGCTTTTTGCTGGAACTAGGAGCTCTGGAAAAACAAGCTTACTTGGCGCTTCATTAATAGAAATCATGAGGAAATACAGGATGATAACTGTTGAGGACACATTAGAAATAAATTCTGAAGTGATGAGAAAATTAGGATATAATATTCAGCCAATGAAAGTAAGAAGCGCGATGACAAAAGGTGGAACAGAAGTGCCTGCTGATGAAGGAATAAGGACAAGCCTGAGAATGGGAGATTCTTCTTTGATAGTGGGTGAGGTGAGAAGTAATGAGGCTTTTGCATTATTCGAAGCAATGAGAGTTGGCGCTTTGGCTAATTCTGTCATAGGAACAATACATGGGGAAAGCCCCTATGGTGTTTATGACAGGGTAGTAAATGACTTGCAAGTTCCCAGAACAAGCTTCAAGGCTGTTGACATAATTATAATTGCAAATCCTATGAAAAGCCCAGACGGCATGCATAAATGGAGAAGGGTTGTGCAGATAACAGAGGTAAGAAAACACTGGACTAATGATCCGTTGGTTGAAAAGGGGTTTGTTGACCTGATGAAGTATAATGCTGAAACAGACATGCTAGAACCGACTGATGATCTGATTAATGGAGACAGCGAAATAATAAAGGCTATTGCTGGAAATGTTAAAGAATGGGCTGGCAATTGGGATGCTGTGTGGGAGAACATATTGCTGCGGGCAAAAATGAAAGAAATGCTGG
Organism: Candidatus Woesearchaeota archaeon; assembly: GCA_018303485.1. GTDB lineage: Archaea > Nanobdellota > Nanobdellia > SCGC-AAA011-G17 > JACPNG01 > JAGVYC01. The sequence continues at coordinate 4,927 of JAGVYC010000014.1, read as the reverse complement.
TTAATTATTCTACCAAAGAAAACATGAGCCAGCTTTTGGAAGCAGAATTTGTTGCTTATGCAAATGACCAGTTTCATAGAATAAGCTATTATGTAAGGGAAGAAGTTGGCTATTTAGATGTCAAAAGAATACTTTTTGAGTGGGAAGATTGGCTGAAAAGGGCGATTAAAGAATTGAAGCTGAAGTAAATTTTTGTAAATATAAATCCTAGAAAACATTAAATACTAATCCATAGATGATTAAACAAAAAGATGGTGGATGAAAGCGTAAGAGACATACTGCATAAATACGAGAGGAAACTTGGAGAGAACATAGATTTTGAAGCAACAGATGTAAAAGACAGCAGGGTTTTTTCAAGGGAGTATGATATCTTTAGGAATGAAGCATTAGACAGGGCTGATTCATTTTATGAAAATGCTGCAAGGTTATTTGGAAACATATTAACAATAAAACTAAAGCCAGAAGATGAAAAAAAGATCAATGACGCCATTGAGATTTCACATTTGCATATTAAGCCCAGTGATGCTGTTGGTTTTGCATTATTTTCTGGGGCTTTTCTAATAGCATTTGCAATATTACTTTTGGTGATATCCTATGTTATTGGAAGCCCTATGCTTATGATTCCTTTGCTTTTAATGATACTCGGAGCTGTTATTATAAAACCACTGAGCAAGTTTCCGGTGTATCTGGCGAATAAAAGAAGGCTGGCTGCAAGCAATCAGATGGTTGTCTGTATATTATATATTATAATTTACATGAGGCATACATCCAATTTAGAGCATGCAATAAAATTTGCAGGCGAGCACATTGGAAATCCCCTGGCCCTGGATTTAAGGAAGATATTCTGGGATGTTGAGACTGATAAATTTTCAACTATAAAAGAAAGCATTGACAATTATTTAGAAGGATGGAGGGATTACAACTTAGAGTTTGTTGAATCATTTCATTTGATTGAAGGCAGCCTGTATGAAGGCTCTGAAGAGAAAAGAATTGATCTGCTCGAGAAGGCACTGCAGATAATACTTGAAGGCACACATGAAAGAATGCTGCATTTTGCACATGATTTAAAATCACCAATGACTATATTGTATATGCTCGGGATTGTTTTGCCAATATTAGGATTGGTTTTATTTCCACTAGTGGGAAGTTTTTTGCAAGGGATTGTTAAGTGGTGGCATTTGGCCATATTGTATAACCTGATATTGCCAATAGCTGTTTTTATTTTTGGGTATAATATGCTGATCAAAAGGCCAACAGGATACAGCGAGAATATAATTGTAAAAACTGATGAAAAATATGGGCAAGGGGCCAAGTTCTTAGCTGCTGTTGTTTTTTTTGTTTTTTTTGTAATTGGAATTTTGCCAGTGGTGTTGCATTTTACAAACCCTGAATTAGACCAGGCAAGTTTTGGCTCTGGTGCATTATCTATGAAATATTTTGATTATAAATGCAATAATAACAGATGTTTAGGGCCTTATGGAAGCTTTGCATTGATATTGAGCTTGTTCATTCCTGTTGGGATTGCAATAGCATTAGGAGTTTACTACAAGTTAAAAACAAAAGAACTGATTATCATAAGAGAGAAAACAAAGAATTTGGAAAAGGAATTCGTTGGCAGCTTGTTTCAGCTTGGGAATAGAGTTGGCGGAGGGATTCCTGTTGAGATTGCATTTTCCAAGGTTGCTGATGACTTGAGAGATTCGCCAACAGGGGAATTTTTTAGATTAATAAGCGTTAATTTAACAAAGTTTGGAATGGGGTTGAAAGAGGCTATATTCAACAAAGATAGAGGAGCAATATTATTTTTTCCATCAGGTTTGGTTGAAACATCAATGAAGGTTTTGCTTGAATCAGCAAGGAGAGGGCCCATTGTTATATCAAAGAGCATGATGAGCATAAGCGAATATGTCAATAGAATACATGCTGTTAATGAAAGGCTTAAAGATTTGCTTGCTGATGTAACGTCTAGTATGAAAAGCCAGGTGACATTTATGACCCCGATGATTGCAGGGATAGTTGTTGGTGTTGCATCAATGGTTGTTTCAATAATAAACAAGCTTACTGAGCAGCTGAAAACAGGGAGCATTGGAACAGGTGATGTAGGAGGTGTAGCAGGATTGCTGGATTTATTTAAGCCAGAGTATTTAATACCAGGGTATCATTTCCAGCTCGTTGTTGGGTTTTATGTCATTCAAATCATTATCATATTAAGCTATTTGGGGAGCACTATTGAAAATGGTGTTGATGACCTGGCTTTTAAAAATGGCTTAAGCAAGAATTTATTGTTTGGCGCTATTTTGTATTTTGCAATATCATTGATTGGAATTTTGGTATTTAATGTGCTTGCTGGCGGGATTAATTTAGTTTCTGGAGGCTAAGGTCCAATGAATTGGTAATACTCATTATTCTGCATTTTCTGCAATTGATAGATTGCCTGTAGCCTGCGTCTTTGCTTCCAAATATGTGAGAAATGTGCTTAATTCAAATTCGTGTTTTTTAGTACCAGAGCTGTACAGTTTAACTTTGTAAATATTTTTTGTTCCTTTTCCTAATTGTCTTATTGTACTGCAATTAAAAATACGGTCAAAAATGCCATAAATATGTGTTATTCGTATTTCCACCCCACCATAGGTTTGCCCTGTTCTTTTAAGAAGCTCTGTTAAAATTCCTGCGTCTTTTGGCTCTTCTTCTCTTTTTTGAACACTATAAATATCTTTTATACTAACTTGAACTTGTTCTTTTGGAAAATGAAAAAGTGTTATTCTTTTTTTAAGATAAGTTTGTGCGCTCTTATGAACAAGACCTATTTTCATCAAATGCACGGAAAATAATGTTGCCAGGTCGCTAACATCTATTTTTTCAGATTTATCTGCATATATTTTCATTTTGTCTTCTAATGTTGCGATGTTGCCTTCTGGCACATAGCTATTAAAAATTTTCTTTATCTTTATCATAAAAATGCAAGATTTAACATATTTATAAATGTTTCCACTTTTAAATAGTAAATATAGAAAGGTTTATAAATACTAAATTACTCTGAAAGAGTAGTTAATTTTAATAATTATAGTGTTTATTGTAGGTAAAATGGGTAAATTTAAAGAAAAACTTGGAAATGGATTATATTATCTTATTGCTGGGCCTTTGGTTTATGGCAGTGGCAAATTAGCTAATGCTATTGGTGAAAGGCATAATGGGCAGGTAGTAACACCTGAGTTAGGAGACAAGCATACAATTGAAGGCTATGTGGGTGATTTTGTAGACTTGGTTTATTCTGGTGTAGCAAATAATGTTGATTGGGCATTAATGGTTGGCACAACTGTTTTAATAACGTATACTGGCAAGAAGTTATATGATAAGATTATGAAGTGATTAGAAAGTGTTAAGTCTTATGCTAGATATATAAATTAGAATAATTCTTTTCTAGAAAGTTTTATATAAATAGGATTAATCTAGTTATGAATGGATTTTAAGGTTAAAAGGGTTGACAAGTATTTATTTGCCATAGCTTTATTCTTAATTAGTTTTATTGTACTTTATTTTTTAAGCTCTTATACTGGTTTTGTTACATATCCAAGGCAAGGCTATATTGAAGGTGGGATTTTTGGAGGATTTCTTCCTGGATTCGGAGGATTGTTTGAACTTTATTATGAATATGCGCAGTGGTTTGATTTTTTCATATTCTTGCTGATATTTTTAGGACTTGGGAAATTTGCTTTTGGAAGCCATTTTAAGGAGGGTGGAAAGGCAATATATGTTGGATTGGGGATATTTTTGGCTTTAGCTCTGGTCTTATGGGAGGCAAGAACCGGAATTGTGCTAATAGAAATGTTCGGGCCTTTAATACCTGTGTTTTTGGCTGTGCTGGTGTTTTTTGTGATGTATAAATATTTGAAAGGGAATATAAGCGGAGGAGGATTGCTGCTATTGTCTATTGGCTATATCTTGGCTTATGTTATTTTTATATGGCTTGATGCTTTTAGCTTTATGGCATGGTATTACAGCTCACCATTGTATTATAATATTCCTTTTGATTTAATACCAATTGCAAGCATTTTGTTTGCTTTAGCATGGATAGGTTTTTTTGTTGGATTGATAATAAAATGGAAGAAATGAGGTGGTTAATTTGAAAATAATTATTAGCTTAATTGGGTTGTTAATGATTTTAATTGGAGCATGGCCTGTGCTGAAAGAAAGCACTTTAATCTCAGAGGGCTTGAAGTTTATACCAAGCACAGGGATGGCATATCAGGGAATAATTGTTGCTGCTGGCTTGTTGGCTTTATTATACGGGATGAGAAAAGAGAATGTCAAGGTCAAGTAAAAGAGGAAGCGAGACCTTCCTTAAAGTTATACTGTATATTGTTCTTGCTGTAGTTTTATTTGTGATAGTTTATTTCATTATTAAAGGGGCTTTGAATGCGATATTACAATAAAAGGGGCATGGCGATGGAGTTTTTGCTTACTTTGATCATATTTGTTGTAGTTGCAGTTATTTTGTTTTTGGGTGTTGATATATGGAAGGAAAGTGTTGAAAAGAGCGTTAAGCAAGGCACATGCAAATGGAGTGCACTAATAAAAAATAAACTGACTTTACTGGGTTTTGAATCCAGTTATGAGTTAAAATGCAATCCTATTGAAGTTGAAGTTGATAAAGATGAGGACATTAATGATATTGTTGTTGAAAACATGTATGACTGCTGGAAAACACTTGGTGAAGGCAAGTTAGATATAATCTCGAGCTGGAGTTTTACACGAGATACAGCATGCGTTGTATGCAGTATTGTATATCCTGATAAAGGAAGCAGGGATATGACATTGAAGGGATTAGAAAATGCGATGAATAGACCTAGACTGCCTGATGAAGACAAGTCGTTTATTAATTATTTTGCCAAAAAAGATGAAGCGCTTAAATTTGAGACTAATGAAA
>JAGVYC010000017.1 GCA_018303485.1 Candidatus Woesearchaeota archaeon | reverse complement strand
TGCTAACCTTGGCTATAGGAATTCTGTTCGTGATATGCTAAATGATTTTGAAGCAAAATACCCGGGAACAAAACACTCAATAGTGGACTCTTTCATACAGATAATACCCATGCTAAAAGAGAGCTTCAAAGAAGTAAAGACTTTAAATACATGTAAAATCTGCCAAGAACCTACTTCAAAAGAGATTTGCCAAGCCTGCAGTTATAAGGAAGAATTAAACTAGATTTAAGCAATCAGCTTTCATAGCTTCTATAGTTATCTGCTCGCATAAGCTTCTATCTTTTGTAGAAATAGCTTTTGAAAGCAAAACAGCATTTTTACAATTTTCATCTGTGCACTTACTAGAATCTTCTTCAACTATGGCATCCTTCAAAACAACATTTCTTCTACATTCTTCAGCTTTTAAAGGGTCTTGGATTTCATCACACACAGAAACATCATTATTTAAAGTAGCAAGATTGCTTTTAATATTAGTGCACTGCTCCAGGCATGAAGCAATGCCATTACATTGCTCTTCACAAGTTTTCGGTAAACCAGTATCAGAAACTTCAATTTTCTCAGAAGAAGAAAGAATCAAGGTAACTGCTAAAAATACAATAAAAGCAAGGATAACACCCACAAAAATCAGATATTTCTTGTCAATCATAGAAAAATAATGTAATAATAGCATATAAAAGTTACTCACTACGAGAAAATAACAAAATGATTTGAAACCAAAGTTTTATATAAAAAGATTATAAGAATTATAGCATGAACAAAGAGGGGATAAATAACGAAAAAAGAATAGACTTAACAACAGCAGTAGACTCATTAGTTTTATTGGTAAATGCAAAAAAAAGAGTTCCTCTGGAAGAAGTTTCTAAAACCTTAGGTCTCCCCGATAGCATAGTTAACGAATGGGCTACATTTTTAGAAGAAGAAAACATCCTCAAGATAGAGTATCAATTAACAACCCCCTTTCTGGTAGAAACTGAAGACACAAAAAAGATTGTAGAAGAAAAACTTAACCTTGAAATTGAAAGAGATCTCATATCAAGAAAAATTTTAGTAATGTTAGCAGCAATAGATAAGGTTAGTGTTGTTTCAACTCTTAATTTGAAAAATGAAGAAGACCTTAAAAAAGTGATTATAAACAAAAATCTTAGCAGGAATGATCGGCTGTATGCCCAAAAATTTTATCTTAAACTTAGGTTAAATGAGTTATTAGACTTATTAAAAAATCGAAAACCCTTAGACATTTTTAAGATTAATGAAAAATTGATGACATTGGAAAGGAAAAAGAAAATATTCGAAAATAATTTTAAAAAAGAGAGGTGAATATGGCTGTCATAGATACATATGGCTTTTACGCAGGCACTATCCCTGTAAGGATAACTATAGAAAGTAGTCCAAATGAGTTCATCCTAATATACAAAGTAAGTATTTCCCAAATTGGTTCAAATACAGAGGTTATATTAGACAAGATTAGAGAAGAGCTAGTTGAAAAGGTAAGGCTGGATGTTGGCGACATAACAGATCCAAAAAAGCTGGAGTATGTAAGGGATAAATTTCAAAAAACAATTGTAAGTTTAATCAGGAAATATTTTCCAGATATCACAGGAGAAACATTAGAATTCTTTACTACTTACCTGATGCACAAAAGTTTTGGTTTGGGAAAAATAGAACTTCTCATGGGAGACTTAAGTCTTGAAGAGATAGTTATCAACAATGCAGAAGAGCCAATTTGGGTCTATCATCACAAATATGGATGGCTAAAAACAAACATACTGTTAAAAAATGAAGAGATTATTAAGCATTATTCCAGTTTAATAGGAAGAAAAGTAGGAAGAAGCATAACTCTTTTAACCCCCTTGCTAGATGCGAGTTTAGAAACAGGAGATAGGGTAAATGCAACTTTATTTCCAGTTTCAACAAAAGGAAACACCATTACTATCAGAAAGTTTGCTACAGAGCCAATAACAATCACAAAATTTTTGCAAAATAGGTCATTAAGCCTTCCAGCAGCAGCATTGATATGGCTAGGAGTTGAATACGAATTCTCAACAATAATAAGCGGGGGAACTGCAACAGGAAAATGCGTTCATGAGGATACAAAAATTTTGCTAGGAGACGGTTCAATAAGGAGAATAAAGGATATAGTGGAAGAGAATCTAAAAGAACCAACAAAAACAGAAGATGGCTGGTTTAGCAGTCCTGTAAATCTAGAAGTTTATTCTATGAATGAAGAAAGAAAAATCGAAAAATCTAAAGTGAAGTATATATGGAAGAGAAAAGAAGAATACCTATTAAAAATAAAAACAAGAACAGGCAGGGAAATCTTGGTAACAAAAGAGCATCCTTTTTTTGTGATGGATAACTCCAATATAAAAGAGATAAGAGCGGATAACCTGAAAGAAGAGGACTATATTTGTTGCGCTAGAGAAATACCTTTTATCGGTAAAGTGAATAAAATAAACTTATTGCATAAAATACCAAACAATAAAAAGCTATATGTAAAAATACCGGAAATTCTTAATGAAGAAGAAATACAAAGAATAAGGGATAAAAAATTAAAAATAATAAAGATAAATGAATGGCTTTCAGGCAAGAGATATATCTCGCTAAAAAATCTAACTGAAATTTTGGTTTCATCTGATATTAACCCAATTAAAGTAGGAGAAAGAATAAGGGTAGTAAAACCAAAATCATCCTCAAAAAAGGTAAGTATTCCTATAGTGTTTACACCAGAACTATCAGAATTAATAGGTTATATAACAGGAGACGGTCATATTCACAAAGGGGGGCTTGTTGTATCGTTTACGAATTCTGATCCTTATTTAAGAAAAAGAATATCTAATTTATTCAAAAATTTATTTGGATTAAGTTCGAAAGACATTAAGCCAGGGGATAGAACTGAAACGGTATTTGTCTATTCTGCTGCACTAGTCAATTTGTTTACAGATTATTTTGAAGTGCAAAAAGGAAAAAAATCAAATATTGTTAAAGCAACAACTGAAATTTTAACCAGTAAAAAAGAAGTACAATCATCGTTCATTAGAGCATTATTTGATTGTGAATCAAGTATTGATTCTTTAGGCATAGAATTCAGTTCAAGCAGCAAAGAATTAACAGAACAAGTGAGAAACATACTTATTAGGTTTGGGATTGTTAGTCACACAGGAACTAAGGATATCAATGGTAGCACTTACAGAAGACTAAGTTTATACGGAAAAAATGTAATTAAATATAAGCAGATAGGTTTCAACTTTATCCAAAAGCAAAAAAAATTAGATAGGTTTATCTTTAAAGGGCATTCTAATTATGATGTCATACCCAATATTGGGGGATTTATGCAGGAACTGTTAAATTCTTATAAGTATACAACAAAGGTATTGTGTAAAAAAGCAAATTTAAGTCCGAGATCACTAAGGTGGTACAGGTCAGGAGGCAGAAATCCAACTTTCACGTCATTACTCGGCATATCCTTAGCTCTCGATGGTAATTGTGATCCGGTTTTGTTTAAAAATTTGAAGAGAATAGTTAAATCCGATTTGTACTATGATGAAGTATTAAGCATAGAAAAAATAAAAAATGAATCTGGCTGGGTGTATGATTTTACGGTTAAAGATAATAACTTTATTACAGAAGATGGAATAATAGCCCATAATACTTCTATGCTCAATGCTCTTGGGGGTTTTTTCCCCCCAAATCAAAGGATTATTTCTGTTGAAGATACAAGGGAAATCGTACTCGCAAAATACCTGCACTGGGTTCCAATGGTAACCAGATCTCCTAATATTGAAGGAAAAGGTGGGATTACAATGCTTGATTTAATAGTTAACACATTAAGAATGAGGCCTGATCGTATTGTAGTTGGAGAAATAAGGAGAAAGCAAGAAGCTGAAACTCTTTTTGAAGCAATGCACACAGGCCATTCAGTATACTCTACTATTCACGCAAACAATGCAGAAGAAACAGTAAACAGGTTAACAAATCCCCCAATTGAAGTCCCTAAGGCTTTATTGCCTGCTATTGGCATGATTCTTGTAATGTACAGGAATAGGAGAACAGGGATAAGAAGGGTTTTCCAATTGGCAGAAATAACAGGTACATCAGAGGCTAATATTTTGATGCAATATGACTTTACAAAAGACAATATCTTGTCTGCAAATGAATCAGTAAAATTTATGCCTAATTTAGAAATGCAGACAGGAATGACAATGAATGAGATTAATAACAATTTAAAGGATAAAATAGAAGTTCTTAAGTGGTTAGTAAAAAATAATGTCATAAATGTTAATGATATAGGAAAAGCAATTGCTACTTATTATACCAACAAAGAGGGTTTAATGAACTTCATTACCAAAAACTAAAATGTTATCTGACAAAATAGCCCAATCTTTTCCTTATTTGAAGCTGCATCTAGAGCAAGCAGAGATAAAAACAACTCCAGAGAAATTTGTCAAAACAAATTTAAGATTGTCCCTTTACTTATCTTTAGCATTAGTCCTTATTGGATTTTTATTTTTATACAGGATAAAACCAGAATTAGTATTTCTCTTGTTCTTGGCATTTCCCGTAGCATATTTTGTTTCTTTCATGTACCTTATGAATACTCCCGTCGGAAAAACAAGAAAAGCAGTTAGGGAAGTTGACCGGGAAATCGTCTTTGCCGGCAGATTTTTACTAGTTGAATTAAGTGCAGGAGTTCCTTTATTTGATGCAATGAATAATGTCTCAAAAAGCTATCCTTTTATTGGTAAGTCCTTCAAAGAGATAATCAATAGGGCTGAAGTAGGAAAGCCTATCGATGAAGCTATAACAGAAGTCATGGAGTTAACACCCAGTGATAATTTCAGAAAGTTGTTATGGCAGGTAATGAACTCTCTAAGAACAGGTGCAGATGTAAGCACTGCCCTTAACTCAATTTTAAACCAGATTGCTCGTGAACAATTAATCCAAATGAAAGAATATGGTAAAAAGTTAAATCCCTTAATAATGTTCTATCTAATGATTGCAGTAATTGTTCCTTCTTTAGGTGTTACAATGTTAAGCCTTTTAAGTTCATTCATAGGTTTAAGTGTGGGCTTCGGAACTTTATTAGGTATAACAATAGGTACCTCTCTCATTCAACTATTTTTCCTTGTTTCAATTAAGCAAAGCAGACCAGGTGTTTCACTATGATTGACGCACTAGAAAAATTATTTTTATCAAAATCTTTAGCAGAAAAAATAAAGTACGCTCTAGCAAAATCAGGAATAAAACTTTCTTTTGAGTCTCTATTTAAAAGAGCAGTTATCATAGTATTTATTCTAAGTGTTTTAGGATTAGTTCTTTTTGGTCCAGGAACTATAAAGGGTCAAGGTGCAGTAAAGATTCCTTTAATATTATTAAGCACATGGGTAATATCTTTTTTTGTTTCTTTAATTATCATAGCAGTGTTAACCTTTCTTGTTTTGAACTTTAAAAGATACAAAAGAACAAAGAAATTAGAAGCAGTCCTCTCAGATTATTTGCAATTAGTTTCTGCAAATCTTGGGGCGGGAATGCCAATCGATCAGGCTTTATGGTATGCTATCAGAGATCGTTTTGAAATAATTTCAGAAGAGATGGAGATAGTTGCCAAAAAAACAATAACAGGAGAAGACCTAAACACTGCATTGACTGAATTTGCAGAGCACTATGATTCTGAACTATTAAAAAGAAGCGTAATACTTTTGATTGAAGGTATTGAAGCAGGGGGAGAAGTAGCTAATTTGGTAAACAGTATTGCATGGAATGTTAGGGAGACTCAGCTTCTAAAAAAAGAGATCAGTTCTGATGTTGTTACTTATTCTATCTTCATAGGATTCGCTTCATTGGTTGCAGCCCCTATCTTATTTGCTTTAAGTTTTAGAATAAACATAATCATGGGGGAAATTCTTGGTAAAATAGACTTAAAGGGAGCAAATGCAGGAGGGGCTTCTCTTGCAGGGGGAATCTCTCTGTCTAATATTGGGGGGGGAGGTTTATCTCCATCAGATTTCAAGAACTTTGCACTTATTTCTTTGGGATTAACTGCATTAATCTCAGCGATGCTTATCTCAGTAGTAAGAGAAGGCAGCATAAAAGCAGGAATGAAATACATACCTGTATTTGTGGCAGTAGCAATATTATTGTTTTTATCCGCATCAGCATTAATGAGCACATTGTTCGCAGGAGCAGGACTATGAAAAAATCCCAGGCAGCAATGGAATTTTTAATGACCTATGGTTGGACGGTCATGATAATCTTTGTTATAGTAGGTTCTTTATTTTTCTTAGGAATATTTGATTTTCCAGTCCCAACAACTTGCGACATTCCAAATCCTTATACCTGCAGAGACTTAAAAATAGATTCTTTAGCCAGCAATAAATTCACAATTAGACTAGAAGCAGTAAATATCGATCCTGCAAGTGCAGAAAATAAAGTAAAGAGTTTAACAATTAATGGTATAGCCTGCACTCCAGTAAGCACAGACTTAAAAACTGCATCTGAAACTCCTGTAAATATAGAATGCAGCAATTATGCATCCCCTATAGGTTTTTCAAAGGGTTCTAGATATGAAGGAACAATTGTTTTAGGCTATCAAAAACTCGGGGGCAGTGCAAGAGAAGTAACAGGCTCATTTTCAGGAGCAGTCGAATAAGCGGCCCCATCCAAAAAATAAATTAACCTGCTAATTTTAAAGAAAATAAATGGGTAAGCCGAATATTCGGCTCAACCCACAAGTAGAATCTGTTAGAAACAGAAT
>JAGVYC010000006.1 GCA_018303485.1 Candidatus Woesearchaeota archaeon | reverse complement strand
CTGTTCCTGAATAATTTCACATTTTCAAATTTCACATTGTTTTTTTTCAGGCAGTCTCTGATATTGCGAATAAGATTATTCTCGAACATGAACTTGTTTTTTCCCTTGAGGAATATCTCCCCATGCCTGATTATCCATGAAAACATGCATATTATAAAAAAAGATAATTTTATAAATAATTGCTTCACATAATTTAAAGAAAAATATAAAAAAAATGACGCATAAGATTAATCCTGTAGGCAATCATATTTACTCTATGCTTTATGGTGTGCATTCTAAGATAATAAACAACCATAAATTAATAAACAGAATACTTAATGGGGCAATAAATCTTGAAAAATTCAGTCTTTTAAAAACAGTTTCTTATAAATTTAAGCCGCAAGGCCTTACGCTGGCAAAAATCATATCAGAATCAAGCATAGTCTTGCATACTTATCCAGAACATTCTTCAGTGGAGCTGGAAATATCAACCTGCAGAAGCGCTGATTCAGGAGAAGCCGCATTTAATTATATAGTGTCTAAAATGTCTCCTTTAAAATACAAGAAAAAATCAACAAGATCTTTTAAGACGCCAAGACAAATTAGCGAAGGAAGCAACGGCCTTGAAAATATCCGCATAGGCAATAGAATTCCAAAGAGTTTTTTCATAACATCTGGCACAGGAGAGAGCAATATTACTGCAAATGCTGGCTCTTATCATATTGCCTTAAAAGAAGCAGGCATAGAAATGTGCAACATAATGCATTATTCTTCTATCTTGCCAAAGGGCGCAATAGAAGTTGTAAAACCAAAGTTAATTACTCATGGCGGCGTTATGGAAACAATAGAAGCAAGAGCTGATGCAATGTCTGGCGAGAGGGCAACAGCAGGCATTGGTTATGGTTGGCTTTATGACAAACATAACAATAAGCATGGCGGCATAGTTGCTGAATATAATGGCAATCTACCAATGGAACAAGCAAGAAAGAAATTAGCCCTAAGCCTTGAAGAAATAGCATCAGGATTTGAAGGCAGGCAATTAAAGAATGTTAATTTCAGGCTGGAAATAACAAACCCAAAAAAGAAATACGGAACAGCCTTGGTTTCATTATGCTTTGTTGATTACATAATTCCAATAAAAGGCATTGAAAGCTCTTTGTAAAATGAAAACTATTGTTAAACATATCAGCATAAACAAAGGAATGACTGTTAATGAGCTAGTTAACCAGATGTCCAATAGCGGTGTTTTTGGCGCAGGCAGGATTTCAAAAGCAGTTGATATTTTTGAATCAATGGCTAAAGACAAGAACTGTATGGTTTTTCTTGGCCAGGCTGGAGCAATGGTCCCTGGAGGCATGAAAAATATTCTTATAGACATGCTGAAAAACAAGTACATTGATGTATTTGTAACAACAGGCGCTACATTGACTCACGACATGGCAGAATCTATCGGCTACAAGCATTTTAGAGGGCTTTCTGACATTGATGATTCAAAATTGAACAAAAAAAAGATAGTCAGGATTTACGATTCTTTTATGCCGAATGAAGTTTACATTGGCATGGAAAACTTTTTCAAGGAGCATTTTGACGAATTATCAAAAGCAAAAACAACAAAAGAATTCTTATGGCTGGTTGGAAAATTGCTCCCGAATAATCAATCTTCCATTCTGAAAACAGCTTACCAGAACAAAATACCAATATTCTGCCCTGCTTTGTCAGATTCTGGCATTGGTTTAATGATATGGGGCCAATCATTAAGAAAAAAAGGCCTTAATTTAAACATATTTGATGACTTAAATGAGATAATAAACTTATCATGGTCAAGCAAAAAAACAGGCGTTATTTATATTGGCGGCGGCGTTCCAAAAAATTATATACAGCAGGCAATGCAGTTTTCAAAATCAGCTGATTATGCCATACAAATTTCAACAGACATTCCATTTTTCGGCGGTTCTTCTGGTGCTGATTTGAGAGAAGGCATTTCATGGGGCAAGCTTAACAAGAACGCAGAATATGCTAATGTCATATGTGATGCAACAATAGCACTGCCATTAATCTATGCAGCGTTAAAAGAAAGAATTTGATTATCTTTTTCCTCTATCTCTCTTCTATCTCTCTTCTATCTCTCTTCTATCTTAATGGCATCTACCGGGCAGACATCTATTGCATCCTTATTGCAGCCAATATCAGCAACCACTGTCTTTTTTGCCTTTGCTTTGAATGAATCATTCTTTTCAACCAAATCAAAATTATCACAAACAGAAATGCATGCACCGCAGCCTATGCATAATTCTTCATCCACAGAAACATTGTATTTTGCCATATATCGGTCCATAAAACAGCCATTTATAAATTTTTTTAATTTTGGTGAGTCTTTCGCAATTGAACAATCGATAATATTAAATATCTCTGCATGCCTAAAAAACAATAAATATGGCAGAGAAAAGAGGGTTTTTTTCAGCATTGATACCCAGCGTAAGCACTTTTCGAAAAGAAGAAAAGAAAGAAGAAAAGAAAGATAGATTTATAGAAGATGTACAGGAAGCAATTGGCAGCAAAGAAGGCCATGAAAAAATACCTTATTTAGTCAGCTTGATTAAAATAGAAGAAGATGCTGAAAATAAAAAAAATCTTAAGAAACTGCTTGCCTCAACTTTTAATGAATCGCCAGATGTAGCATACACCCTGATTTATGATTCTTTCTCAGAAGGCCTTGAGCCAATTTATTTCTGGGTGCTTGATTTTATGTCAACAAGCCCGATAAGCTTTAAGGTTGAAAAAACAAAAGAAGACTTTACAGCATCTGTTGGCAGTGCATTTTTTGGCGAGATCGGCGGAAGGGCAACAAAAATGCAGGAGCAGGCAATGAAAATGCTCGGGACAATTAATACAGTCATAAGAAGCGTAATCAATTTAATTTATGATCTAAAAGAATTTGAAATAAGGCTTGAGACCTATGAAAAGGTAAGATCAGAAAAACCAGAGGAGAAAGAAGCAGCTGAACTTGGATTAAAGCAGTTGTGGATGGACCAAGTTGATCTTAAAAAAGGCATGGGTTCAATAAACCAGATGGCTCAGCAGCTGCAGTTTGTTACATTAAGGGATGCCTACATGAAAGCAGCGAGCTTGGAAGAAGCAGAAAAAATGGATTTAAATGATCGAGTTAAAAGAATACTGCTTAACAAGCTGCAGGAATATTTCAAGTGGAAAGAGATCAGTGAAAAAGAGCTTAGAAACCGTTACGAAATTGAAAAAGCATATTTAAAATCCCAGATAGCTTCTTTGAAATTATATGCAGAATGGACAAAGCCTTACTTGATTGCAGCAAAGAAATTGGAGATGAACATATCCAATCTGTCTTCAGCAAACATAGTTTCTGTTTTTAACAATATGGAAATTGAGCTTGAATTGTCTGGGAGCAAAGAAATCAAACTTCAAAGCCTTGTTGACGATAAAGACTTGCCTGAAGAAGCAAAAATTAACGATAAATACTACCAGTACATTGTTGCCAAGTTCAGCTTTAGGTCTGTTCCTCATTCAGTTCAAACCCCACAAGGCTATCAATACAGGCAGGGAGGCAAGGTTACAATAACATTTAGATCTTACGGCCTTTCTGAAACAGAGCTTAATGAGATTAAAAAAGGCAAGGAAGAAGAAACATACCAGCTGATAGATGAAATGGTTGGAACAAGCTTGCAATCAATAAGCGATGACTTGGAAAGGTTTTCAGCCATTGAAAAAGACAAGAAAAAAAAAGAAGAGCCGTATGAAGCCGGCCCATTGTCAGTGATATTTTCTGGTTTTAAAGATATGTTGCATCCATTGAAGGGTGTAAAGCTTGGCAATGAATCTTATTTTGATAATGTTGTAAAGGAAAAAGCAAGGGAAAAAGCAAAAGGCTCTGCATTTGTAATATATGATGTTTATAAAAAAGCCCATGACATGATGTCTTTCTGAGCAAGAACATCTTCAAAAGCTATTTAAGTTTTGCTGTATTATTATATTCATGAAAATCCTTAAACTTTTAGCATCCATGTTTTTAGTAATTATTCTGCTAGCATCAAGTGTAACTGCTTATGACATCAGCTATGATAAAAAAGCAGAAACAATACGTTATAGTTATTACTATGGCGATGTTCATAAGCTAGTTGTCTATAACAGAAATAATAATTACAGGGCTAGCTATAATAAGGCTTATGTAAATGGCTACAATAATGGTTTTGACAGCGGCTACAGAATAGGCAGTAGAAACAGCTATTACACTAGGGATTTTGGGTATAATAGTTATAAATATGGCAGCTCTTACAAATACCGCTTTTACAGTGATGCCAAAAGAATAAACTACAAAAGCTATTATGATGATCCAAAATATAGGGATAGATATTATTTTTAGTGAAGCTTAGATAATAAAACTTAGCCATTCACTTAATAATTTCAATCTCTCCAAAAGGCTTTTCCTGGATCAGATTTATCTTTCCCTGGTTATCTAAATGCAGCAATGGAATGAATGTATATATCTTGTCTTCTTTTTTGTCGCTTGAAACAATTTTTGTAAATGTTACTTTATCTTCCTTCTTGAATAAATCCAATATCCTTTGGTAAACATTTTTAATTAGGTTTGTTATGTCTATTTTTACTTTTGGCAGCTGGACATTTATACTTCTTTCCTCAACCTTGCGTATAACCTTTCTTTGGTTGACTTCAAGGGCTTTTTGCAGGGCATCAACCAAGTCTTGGACTGTTAATCTTCTTTTTCTTGCCTGTGGCGTTTTAATAGCTAATTTTGGAATGTCTTTTACTCTCTGAGATGCCTCTTCAGCTATGTAATCATCAATCTCTTCTGACTCTGGATTAAACAACAAATTGTCGAATGCAGCAATATCTTCTGTTACAAGCTTTGTTGATTTTATCCTTAGCAGCAATGAAGCAGCCAATAGAACTTTTCCAGATATAAAAAAATTCATATCCTTTAATGTTTTTATTGCTTTTATGTATTCATTTGTTAGGATAGAGATATCTATGTCCCATGGATCCATCTGCTCTGTTTTTATTAAATCATATATTATGGTCTGCCATGTTATTTCATCCTCTTTTAGCAGCATCTCATACAGCTGGTTTTGCATAGATTTTATTAAAACGCCTTGTATTTAAGATTTTCTTCTGCGTTTTAATTGCAGTCTAAAAGGATACCGGTTGTCAATCAGCTAAACGGATACGGTTAACAAAAAGGTTTATAAATTTAGAAGCCCTATTATACATTAGTCACCTCTTTTTTCCCAGCAAGCATTGAACTATAGTGCTTGCCAGGGTTTTTATCTGCAAAGCCAGTTGCCTTGCATACAAAACTATTTAAGTATAAATGCTGCTCAGAATTTATGCCTCAACAAAAAATATCAATAGAAGCAGAACTGTCAAATTTCTTAAGAAAATGCGACATCAAAGATTATGAAATGGACAGCAAAAAAAGATATTAATTATATATGATAAACAAGGTTTTGATTCCTTAGCAGATTTGCTGCAAACAAAACCAAAATTGCTTACTGCAGAACCTAATCAATTTGGCTGCCCGGCTAGTATGTATTTCTTTCAGTACAACTGCTGGGAAATCTCTACAAGAAACAGCTATTAGTGCCTTAGAAAAAGTGCCTTAGAAAAGATTATAAATTTAGTTTATTTAAGCAATTCTATGTACTCGGATTTAATATGTTTTAACGCACAAGAAGCAGCGAGTTTTTCTAAATTAATAGCAATTGACATAATAAAAGCAGCCTCCAGGCTGGAATTAGAAAAAGGGATAAAAAGGGCATCAGAAGGCTTGATTATTGCAGAAGGCTCTGAATTAAATAGGGCTATACTAGAAAATAAAAAAATCGACATCTTAGTTAGTTCAGAAAACAACAGCAAAAAGGATTTCATGCATTACAGGAACTCCGGCTTAAACCAAGTTTTATGCAAATTAGCAAATAAAAACAGCATAGCAATAGCATTTAGCTTCAATGATGTTCTAAAGGCAAAAGGAACTGAAAGGTCAAAAATCATGGGAAGAATGATGCAAAACGTAAAGCTATGTAAAAAATACAAAGTTAACATGGTCATATCCAGCTTTGCAACAAGCAAGTTTGAGCTAAAAAGCCCAAGCGATTTGATTAGTTTTGGCATAATACTGGGCATGACGCCAAAAGAAGCAAAAGAATCCATTCTAAACATAGACAGGATATTCGAAATAAAAAAAGACAAGTTGTCTGGCGGCGTTAAGTTAAAAGATGAATAAGGTCAAATGGAGATTACAGCATTGACGTTGAATTTACAGGATAATATGCTTATTCTTCCTAAATAATGTCAAAACAATATAAGCAACATATTTAAATTTTGACTTTACTCTAAAGACATGCGTTTCAGAACATTGTTAATGGAATTGAAATCTTACAATAAAAACATTAAAGAGGTTGAGAGGGTTAAACAAGCCTATAAATTTGCATCTGAAGCTCATAAAACACACAGGCGAGCATCTGGTGAGCATTTCATACAGCATCCTCTAAATGTTGCTTACATATTAACAAAACTAAAAATGGATGCAGATACTATAATAGCCAGTTTGCTTCATGATTCCATAGAGGATTCTAATGTAACCCTCGAATATGTTGACAGGACTTTTGGCAAAGAAGTGGCTATGCTGGTTGATGGCGTTACGAAATTAACAGAGCTTAAAGTAAAAACAATAGAGGAGCATGAAGCTGAGAACATAAGAAAAATGCTTATGGCTTCAACAAAGGACATTCGCGTTATCATCATAAAATTGGCTGACAAGCTGCATAATATGAGAACAATAAGTTATTTGACAAAGGAACAGCAGCAGAGAATTTGCAATGAAACATTGAATGTCTATGCTCCATTGGCTTATAGGTTGGGCATGGCTGGCATAAAATGGGAGCTTGAAGATTTAAGCTTTAAATACATTGAACCGGAGATGTACCAGAAGTTCAAGGAAAAATTCGGCAAGAAAAGATCCCAGAGAGAACAGGAAATAAAAGCAATAATTAAGATTCTGGAAAATGAGCTAAAAAATCATAACATCTCAGCCAAAATTCTCGGCAGACCAAAACATTTCTACAGCATATACAAAAAGATGATTATGAAGCATAGAACATTCGAAGAACTTCATGATTTAATTGGATTAAGGGTCATTGTCAAGGATATAAAAGAATGCTATGGAGTTCTCGGGACAATTCATAATATATGGAAGCCCATCCCAGGCGAGTTTAATGATTATATAGCGATGCCAAAAGAAAACATGTACCAAAGCCTGCATACAGCTGTTATTGCATTGAACCAGCCTGTTGAATTCCAGATTAGAACAGATGAAATGGATAGCATAGCAGAAGAAGGCATTGCTGCCCACTGGAAATATAAAGGTATATATGGTAATGAGACATTTGATAAAAAATTGAGTTGGCTTAAGCAGATGTTAGAGTGGCAGCAGGAAGCAGATTCAACAAAAGAGTTCATGGACTACCTGAAAGTTGATTTCTTTGAAGAGGAAATCTATGTTTTTACTCCAAAAGGAAAGGTAATACACTTGCCAAAAGGCTCTTGCCCAATAGACTTTGCATTTGCAGTTCATACTAGCATAGGCGAACGATGTATCGGCGCTGTTGTGAATGGGAGAATAATTCCTTTAAGGTATGAATTGAAAAATGGAGACATAATCAGCATAATGACAGCAAAAACAGCCAATCCAAAAAGGGACTGGCTTAAAATGGTCAAGACAACAAAAGCAAAATCAAAAATAATCCAGTTCATAAGGGCAAGCCAAAAAATACCAATAGGTGCATTGACAAAAAAACTGTCTGTTTCAGCAAGAGAAGATGGCAGCTTGGTTGAAATAAAGAGCATAGCAAAGCCAGATGTTAAATTTGCAAAATGCTGCCATCCAATTCCAGATGATGAAATAATAGCATACAACATTAGCTCTAATAAATATTCAATTCATAACATTGAATGCAATAAAATAGATCAAAAAAAGAGAAATAAAGTTATCCTGGCACGCTGGAAGGAAAATCCATCATTAAAAATCATAATAAAGGTATTTGCTTATGACAGGGTTGGATTGTTTGCAGATATCTTAAATACAGTTGCTGCAACAGGAACTAACATTGATCCAGCAAAGGCAAAAGCAATTGGAAACGATCTTGTAGAATGCTCATTTGGCATAATACCAGAAGATTTAGAGCAGATTAAATATATCATTTCCAGAATAAGGAAAATAAAGAATATTAAATCTGTTTATATAGATAATGCATAGTCCTCTTTTATTAATTTACAAAATAAAAATTAACAGTATTTGCAAATCTTTGGTGATTTTTTAGACTTTTTTGCTTTTTTCTTTGGCATGAAGATGAAATGCCTAGGCTGTTTATATTGTTTTCTATGAGACTGCATTGTTACCTTAAAGGGAGCTAAAATAGAAATTTTTCAAATAAACTATAAAATCTTCGGATTTTTCTTAGATAAATATATAAAAATAAATTGATTACTTTAATAAAAATGTTAAATAAAAAAGAGTTTGAAAAGATAAGAAAGTTGTTTGAAACTATCTTAAAAAAAGAGGGTTATTCTGATTTTTCTGAGCTAACTGGGGATAATACTGAAGATTTTTGTAAGGAGTTATTGAATAAATTAAATGAACATTACGCTAATGTTTAAATAAGAGCTATTCTTAACAAAAATAAGATGTCAAAACAAGAAGAAGCAAGGGCTTTAGGCTCATCAACAGCTAAAGGTGGTTTCAGAAATGAAGACGATATAGTTCTTAAGTTTAATAGATGGGAAGAAGACAAAGAAGCTAGAGATTGGCTCAATGTTATGGGGTATAATTTAAATGAAATAGAAAATGTAACAGCTATAAAATTGAGCGGATATAAAACAGATGTGCAAGTACAAGTAAGAATAGAAACAAAAAAAGTAATTTCTGTAGAAAATCTGTCTGTTAAACTTGTTAGTAATCCTCAAGGTTATAATCAAATAGATAAAAGATGGGTTGATAAATATAAAGAATTATGGAATATTCCTGATAATTTAGTATATACATTGAAGTCATTTACGGGTGAATTAAAACCAAAAAATAATGCAGTTAGGGGTAAGAGAAGAACGTTTTTGAATGAAATGGATGTCAAAACTCAAAATGAAGTAATAAATTTTTTTAAAGAAAATAAAATTAAGATAATTACGGATATATTGATGGGTCGAGGACAATTTGCAGCCAGATGGATGTTAGTTGCATTAATTCTAAAGGATAAATCTAAATGGATATTAAAGCCAATGAATGAAGCAATGAATGTATTTGGTGGTGGCGAGATAATTATAACTAAATTAGGTAGCCTTAAAATAGGAAAGATAACTATGCAAAGAAAGGGCGGAGATGCTGGCAGAGAAACAGCTAACATGCTTCAATTTAAAATTAATCCCTGTGATTTGTTTAAAGAATAGACTTTAATCTATCTTCTGCCATTTTTTTATATTTATTAGATATCTCTATTCCGATATACTTTCTTCCAAGTTTTTTAGAAACAAATGCTGTAGTTCCGCTACCAGAAAATGGGTCTAATACCATATTTTCTTTATTTGAAGAAACACTAATTATCCTTTCTAAGATTTTTACTGGCATTTGGCAAGGAAAATCTTTAACTCTTTCTTTAAATGTGCCTGCAACTCTTGAAATCTTCCATACATCTTCACCATTACTTTCGCCATTTTGCCAAACATCGTCAGGAATTTTACCTTTTGGATTGGCTCTTTTATCGCCTATTTCTTGTCTAACTGACTTGACCCTAATATTATCTGCATTGAAAATAAAGTCATTTTTGTCTTTAGTGAAATATACTATGTGTGTATGAGCTCTACTAAATTTCTTTTTTTGGGCTTGCCCAAAAGTATAGTGCCAAACTATCCAATTCCGCATAGTTAATCCAAGTCTTTTTAATATCATAACTATTTCTGCAACATGTTCATCATTTATTGCTATATAAATAGAACCTTTATCTGACAATAATCTTACACATCCTTTAATCCATTCTTCTGACCACCCAATGTAGTCATTATAGTTCATTCTGTCTTTATGAGTGTCATATTTTATTCCTATATTATACGGCGGGTCAGCAAATATTAAATCAATCTTACCACTAGGAATGTCTTTCATAATGGTTAAAGAGTTACCTAATATAATCCTATTTTCAAATTCGTTAATATCTTTCATGTTTATATGAGATACAACTATCTTTTTCTTTTAGGTTTATTCCAATACGGACTTTTGCATGAAGGGCATACTGTTGGTTCAGTCTTAATATCGTTAGGTATCCACTCATGACCACATCTTTCGCATTTAAAACCTTTTCTTGTTATTTCTACAAGTGCCATATTATTAATATATACTTCTATAGTATATAAATCTTTCGTATATCCTTTTAAAACCGAAAAATATATAAAACTCCCGTTGATTTGATACTATTTTATAAAGACAAATAATAATATAAAGTTTACTTAACTCCATTTAAGGTAACAATGTACTATGAGACTGCTTTAGAAAAGTATTAAAATATACAAAGAATAAACTTCATCATGAAAAATTTATTTTTTGGCACAGCAGGAATTCCTTTGTCTACAAAATTGCCCAATACACTTAACGGTATAAAAAGAGTAAAAGAACTTAATCTCAATGCCATGGAACTAGAGTTTGTACGCTCAGTCAACATATCAGAAAAATCAGCGCCAGATGTAGAAAAAGAAGCAAAGCTAAACAACATAATACTTACCTGCCATGCCCCTTACTACATAAATTTAAACTCTTTAGAGAAAGCAAAGTTAATTGCTTCAAGGCACCGCATAATTGAATCAGCAAGAATAGCTTATTTATGCGGAGCTTACAGCATTGCATTCCATGCAGGTTTTTATCAGGGAATGAACAAAGAATATGCTTACAATAACATAAAAGAAAACATAAAATTAATACTCAAGGAATTAAGAGATAAGGGTATAAACATAACAATAAGGCCTGAACTGACAGGCAAGCCAACGCAGTTTGGGGATTTGAATGAAATTGTTAAACTGTCTTCAGAACTTGAGAATGTCTTGCCATGCATAGATTTTGCTCATTTTCATGCAAGGACAAATAAAAAAAACTCTTACCAGGAATTTAGCAATCTGCTTAGCCATATTGAAGAAATACTAGGAAGAACAGCATTGAAAAACATGCACATCCATGTAGCAGGCATAAATTATTCCATCAAGGGAGAGCTTAATCATCTGAATCTGAAAGAATCTGACATGAAATATACCGAGCTTGTAAAAGCATTCAAGGATTTTAGCATAAAAGGCGTTGTTATATCCGAAAGTCCTAATATAGAGTCTGATGCATTGCTGTTGAAAGGTATTTATTTAAAATAAGAAAATAATTCTAATAAGTCAGCTTCGTGACAACTTTACCTTTCTTGAAAATCCTGACAATCCCTCCGCTTTCAGAAACAACTATTGCAAGAATGTCGCTTTCTGCCTTTGTTAATGCTGCACAGCTTCTATGCCTTGTTCCGAGACCTTGCGGCAGCTCTATATCATCATCTTTTATATTTATGTAAGCGCCAGCTGTCAATATTGTGCCGTCTTTGTCTATTATAAAAGCGCCATCTAATTGAGAAAACTCCTTGACAGTTTCTTTCAAGCTTGGATCCTGGATTTTTCTCTGCTCTTCAGGATAGCCTGCAAATGGGTTAAATATCATCTGCTTTGTATGCTTCAATATATTTTCCTTGTCACCTATGATGAATGCGGTCCCAATGTGCCTTCCTTCCCTGCCTTCTTTTGCAATCTCTATGGCAAGGTTCAGAACGCTGTCAAAAACAATCGGGTCTATGTTTTCTGTAAGCTTATGTGCTGATGTCTTGAAGAAAACCTTGTCAACCTCAAAAATAAATATCAGGCCCGTATAGCCAGCGCCAATGCTTTCATCTGTAACACAAACAACCTTGTGACCTATGTCAAGAATCTTTTTTACAACTAATTCCCTTAGAACTTCCTTAATCGGAACTAGGCTTCCATCAATTGATTTCAATATGCTGGTTTTGTAATCATCCTGCCTTATGAAGAGATTATGCTCGCCTTTCATAAACAAAGGGCAGTTTATGTTTAAGGTAAATGCTTCTTCCAAAACCGGGTCTATTTCCTCATCTTTTGTAATAAAGAGTATTACATTGGCGTCGATATCATGTGCTATCCTGGCAACAGCATCGCTTATCACCTTGCTGATATCAGAATTTTTTTCTATTGGCATGATTCTTAAATCACTTTTTTTTGTTTTAAAGCTTTCTATTTCATTTTTATGTTGCAAAATCTTTATATATTTGCTTAGTCCTTTTTTTATTATGAAAAAAGAAGTCAGAGGTCTATTAAGTTCACTTATATTTATTGTTGGCCTGTCTTTCTTTTTTGATTATACAACTGGCATAACCGGTGCAGTTATTGGTGTGGCAATAGAACCTTCTTTGAATGCATTTATCGGCATGATACTAATAATTGTTTCCGGACTCTTATTTGTTTCTGGTAAAGAAAGTAAAAAGATTACAATAAGAAGCTCCATCCATGAGCACAATAACCTTGAACGCCTGGCTAAAGCTGCCACCAAAGACCAAGCTGTTCAGAGAGCCATAGATCATCTTAATTATGAACTGGGAAAGGGAAACCTCGAGGCTGGCCTTGGTAAGCCAGGCCATATAGAGAAAACAGACATATTTTATCTAAGGGCAAGGACTGGAGGCAGATTATATTACCATAAAATCAGCGAGAATGATAATAAAATTGTTTATGAAATAGTCGGCAAATCTGGAAAAAAACGTAATCAAAGGCAAGTTATTAGTGCACTCGAAGAATATTATTCCAAATAATCATGTTTTCTTGAAATATTCTTTTACTTCAAGATTATTTATTAGATCGTCAATGGTGGCTTTTATTGTTTCCTTATCAATTCTTTTGACGATAATAAGCCTTGGCATACAAAAATATGACCCTGATGCACATTCACCTGTTCTTTTGTTCTTTTCAAACACATAATTAATAAATCTTGGTGTTGCAACATTTGCATAATATTCTTTGCCTTCTTTGGTTGTAAGAACTACATCAACAGCTTCTCTTTCTGGATTGAATGGTTTAGAACTCGTCCATTCAATTCTGAATTGGTAATCTTTAAATATTTTTTTATAATTGCTATCCATAGGAATAATAAGAAGTAAAAATTTATAAGCCTTTTTAATGCCTTTTTTGATTTGTCAAAAACTATATTTCTTCAAATCTATTCTATTATTCTTTACAAGAATGCCTTCTTTTCTTAGCATCTTGACTTTCTTTTTTATTCCCATGTTAAACCCGCCAATATGACCACTAGAATTTATGACGCGATGACATGGGACATCTTTGTTATGGTTCTTGTTCAATGCGTTTCCAACTGCCCTGTAAGCCTTGCAGTTTAATTTTTGAGCTATAGTCTTGTATGTTGAAACCCTCCCCTTAGGAATCTTCTTTGTTAATAAATAAACTCTTTCTTTAAAGCCCATAGAAATGCTTATATTGCCTCTTTTTTTATAGCTTTTCATGGAAGAATATGATTTAGAGCTTGAGAAAGTTGCAAGGGAAATCAAGAAAAATAACTATAAGTCTGTCTGCGTACAGCTTCCAGATGGATTGAAGCCAAAGGCGACTCAGATAGCAGATTACATAGAAAAAAATACAAAGGCCAAGGTTGTGATATGGCTTGAATCTTGCTATGGCGCTTGTGACATTACATCAATAGATGTTGATTTATTAGTCCAGTGGGGACATTCAGAATGGAAAAAATGATTATTGCCAGATATTTTTTCCAGTGATAATAAAATTGCTTTAATTCCTTATTACAATATCAGCATGTTCTTTTGCCGGCAGAACATATTTTATATGCATTGGCTCAACAGTAGAATTAAACATTTCTATTACAGAATTGCCGATTCTACCTCTTTCTCTTTCATCTCGCTCTATTCTCCTGGCAAGCCTTGTTTTTCTTGGAGCATCTACAAAAACTTTTACATCAAAGATAGCATTAAAAATATTGCTTAATGCAAAAATGCCTTCTACCACTATAACTTTGCTTGGCCTGAAAGTCTCGTAGCCTTTTCTTAAATGTGTTGTGAAATCATAAATTGGCTTTTTGATGGATTTATTTTGCTTCAGCAACAGCAGGTGTTTCTTCAAAAGATTGAGTTCTAATGCATGTGGGTGGTCGTAATTATCATTTACCATATTGTTCCTGCCCTTGTAATAATCATCTATTGAAATTATGCTGTAATTTAATTTCCTTGCCAAATATGTTTTTCCAGAGCTAGTGCCGCCAGCTATGCCAACAAGAACTATGCCTTGATTTTTAAGCAGCTGATTCACAATGCTTTTTATTTTTTTAGCACCAGTATCTATGTCCATTTTATGAATTTTAATTTATCCACTTGTTTTTTTGACTTTTCTAATTTCTTGCTGAAATCATTCATGAATTTTGCCATTTTTTCACAGGCAATTTCCTTTATCTCACTGCTGAGCATCTTTCCAGATTTGTAATCATCGTATATTTTGTTTAATTCCTTGTCATCCTCAACCAAATGCTGCTTTAACAATTCAAAAACCATATCTTTTTCTATTACTGCTCCAAGTTTTCTCTGCTCTTCCAATGTATCTCTGCCGCCTGTCAAGGCCTTTTTTATTTTTTTGGAAACAGAGTTAATGTCTTCTGGCAGTTCTATTACTGATTCTGGCTTTGATTTGGACATTTTGAAACCTCCGTCAAGAGAAGGGGTGAATTTATTGTATATTGAAGACAGCAAAATGAATTTTTTTTCTTTAGCTCTTCTGATGTAGTCTCTAGCAAGGCGAAGATGGGGCGATTGATCAAAGCCAACAGGAATTACACCGGGCATTCTTTGTTCTAATTGGGGAAATACCATATCACCAACCTGGTTTGTTGCAGCTAATATTCTGCCTGGCTCTGCAGTTCCATAGACAGCACGAAATTCGTTAAGAGTTATTCTTCTTGCTGCGTCATTTGCAATTTTTATAACATCTTTGTTGTCAGACTGAAAATAAAACAATGTTCTTTTTGGATCCAAGCCAAGGGCAATGTAAGCTGGTATGTGAAAATTCAATGCCCTCTTTTTGGATTCTTCCAATGAAACACCTCTTGTGGACAATGCTTCGAGATCAGCAATTAAGATGTATGTTTTAGCGCCATGATCTTGGAAGTATTTCACTGTCTCAATAACCATCTTGTTTCCAAGATGTAGCTTGTCAGCAGTAGGCATTATTCCAGTCAGGGCATAATAAGGCTTCTTGTTTTTTATTGCATCTGCTATTGAATTTAAATCTTGAGAAGCAAAAGTGACCTGCCTTCGCATAAGTCTATTTGGGTTTGGCAGCGAATCAGGATTAAAATGAGCTAATCCAAAACCCTTTATTAATTTTTCATAGTCCTCAACAAGCTCTGAACCCCATGGGTCTACAATCGCCATGAAATTTTAATTTTTGTTTTGTTTAAATAGCTTTCTAAGAAAAAAGGAGGGGAGTTTATCGTAACTCCTTCTTCATATCTTCATATTCCTTTTTGGAAATCTCGCCTTTGGCGTATCTCTTCTGAATTATGCTTAATGCGTCATCATCTTTCTGCATGGCATATTTATAGACAAGCCATATTACGAGCACGATTACTGTAATCCAAAACACATACCATAATATGTACCAATATCCAAAACCGTAGCTTGTCGGATAGCCCATCATGTTGCTATACCCCCTCACTCCTCCATTTGAGCCCATCATGTTCATCATATTGCCCCCCATCATTCCACCGCCCATCATCTGCATCATAGGCATCATCATTCCGCTTGACATCATGCCATAGCCCTGGATGTTTTCATTGCAGTAAAGCCTTTTGGCCATGTTGGTGTGCATTTGCTTTAATGTTATAGAGCCTTCTCCACCCATCATCTTGTCCATTAATTCATGAGATTCTCCAGGATGCATCTGCTCCATGTAATAATCTCCAATTGCATTAAGTTGTTCATCATTTAACTCATTGCAATTAATCTTGCTTTCAACAAGTTTCTTGCCTTCTTCAACAGATTCATCTGCAGTTGCTAAAGCTGCCATCAAGACTATGCTTATCAACAGTATTCCCAAAAAACTAAAAATTTTCATTTGTAAAACCTCCTCCATCTAAATTTTTGTAGAATGTATAAAGCATAATTGCTATATCTACTTTGCCAGTTAAACCATTCTGAACCGTTGTCGTTCTGAACCGTTGTTAATCCCTCTTTTGCAGAAAAACCTTGTATGTCTTGCCTGTCCTTTCTTTTTGTATCAATCTCACTCTGTCAAGGTTGTTTAATATAGTTGATGTCTTGGCCTTGCTCCAGTTTAGCCTGAACCTTAATGAATCTTGTGTTATCTCTCCTGCCTTTTTTATCTCTTCCATTATTAATCTTTCATCTTCAGACAATGCTTTTTTTATTATGCTGTATTCTTGTTCTTTTGTGATATTAGATGCTGTTTCCTTATGCTCTTGCCTGAATAAGTAAAAAGAAGCAACTACAGCTATTGCAATAGCAACGATTAATGCAATCAAATTAGTTGTTGTTGAAGCTGATGAATATCCAAACATCTGGGACATCATTCCCATTCTTGATGTTTGCTGTGTAATAAAAAAAGGTTTTAGCATCAGAAATATAGCAAAATACAATACAACCCCTATTAGCAGAATCAATAAAATCTTTGTTACATTATCTAATTGTTTTATATTGATATCATGCATTATCTGCTTGAATATCCTGCGGTTTAAATATTTTTGTTTTTCAAAGAATTAGAGTATGCAGCAAATCTAGCTGCAATCACTTAAACTCCAGCCGCAATGTTTGCATTTTGGAGAATGGCATCCAGATTCAAACATATAATCAGTGCTGCCGCACTCATTGCATTTAAAGTCTGCATTGCGCCCGGCTATATTAAGTTTTATTTCTTTACCTGTCTGTTTATTGCCATTTAATATTAATTCTCTCTCATTTTCATCAGTTACCTCTTCCAAGTCTTTTTTTCTTATCAAGTTAATTAGAGTACCACTTTGGTCATAACCTGCAACACCTTGTTTAAGCAGATGTGTTTCAAACATAAGGCCAACAGCATGGTGTTTTGATCTTATTCTACCCGGACCCAGACCTTCTTCATCATCTGAAGATGCTGACTTCCATCTCTTAATATATTCTACATAATCCGGATCTTGGCCCTTTAGCATCTCTGTTC
This sequence comes from Candidatus Woesearchaeota archaeon, assembly GCA_018303485.1. GTDB lineage: Archaea > Nanobdellota > Nanobdellia > SCGC-AAA011-G17 > JACPNG01 > JAGVYC01. The sequence continues at coordinate 8,854 of JAGVYC010000006.1, read as the reverse complement.
TGTCCATGCCTTCTTGTTGGAAATCAACAGTTGTTTCCTCACCCAAAGGAGCCCTATTTTGGAATATTTCATTTGGCAATAAATAAGCACGGTTATTTTTCCTGTCAACATATAATTTATCTGTTATTGTAACATGCAAGCTATCTTTATTTCTAGCCCTTTTGACTTTGTACTTGCTTGCTCCATCAGATTCAGATACAGCTATTGGCCTTTCTACTTTTATGTGGACTAGCACAGGTTTCTTTTCTTCTTTTACAAGAACTTGGCTATCTTTTGAGCCTTCTCTAAATACAGTAATGCCCTTGCAGCCATATTTCCAGGCATAGGAATATATCTCTTTTATTTGGCCAACTGTTGCAGTATTAGGCAAATTGATTGTTTTGCTTACTGCATTATCTATGTATTTTTGGAATGCTATCTGCATCTTGATGTGCCATTCTGGTGAAATGTCATGAGCTGTCTTAAATATACTCTTGATATTTTCTGGCAATTCTAATTTTTGCAAACCCCTTTCTCTTTTGATTTGGTCAATAATGGATTCTAAATTTACACCAGACTCTTTGGCCCAGCCTTCAAATTCTTTATTTCTATATTTTAGTTCCCTGCCATCCATACAAACTTTATTGAAATATAATGCAAATATTGGTTCTATGCCTCCAGATGTGTCTGAAAGCATGCCTATGGTTCCTGTTGGTGCTATTGTTGTTACTGTTGCATTCCTTAATCTTCTTCCAGTTTTGTCTTTTGCATATTCTGATTCTGGGTCGTGAATACTGCCTTTCCAATTGCGGTATAAACCCCTCTTTTCTGCAAGCTTCTCTGATTCCTCTTTTGCTGTTTGTGTTATGAATTTTGCAACCTTTTCAGCTAGATCTAAGGCTTCATTGCTATCATAGGGTATGTTTAATTGAGTTAGCATATCCGCCCAACCCATGACACCCAAGCCTATTTTTCTATTGCCTTTGGCCATTAAATATACCTTTTTAAATGGATACTTGTTCATGTCTATAACATTATCCAAGAAATGCACGCCAACCCTAGTGAGATAAGACAGTTTAACTAAATCAGGCATCTTTTTCGAGCCCTCAACCTTTATACATTTTGCAAGATTTACTGAACCCAAATTGCAGGCTTCATATGGCAATAATGGCTGTTCTCCACAAGGATTGGTAGCTTCTATTCTGCTAACATGTGGTGTCGGGTTGTCATCATTTAGCTTATCTATAAATACAACGCCAGGACAGCCTGTTTTCCAGGCACATTCTGTAATGTAATCAAATAATGCATTTGCACTTATCTTAATTTCATTATTCATGCCGATTTCGCCAACTATGGCTTGGTTATAATAATTAATTACATTTTTTCTATCTTCGCTTAGGATCAATGAGGGTTTTATTTCATCTAGCATTCTCAGATATTCTCTTTTTTCTTTGAACTCTTTTGGAGAAAGTTCAGGATCATCTTTATATTTTCTCTCTCGAATCAAACTTTCTGCTTTGTATATCCTGTCTTCTAATGGCAAGATGAATTGATCTTTTGGATTTATTAATGTGAAATATTCTTTGTTTTTAACTTTTTTCATAAATTCACTGTCGAGGCCAACAGAAAGATTGAAGTTTGTTAATGTACCAGTTGTTTTTTCGTGAACAAATTCAAATATATCTGGGTGAGTATAGTCTAAGATACCCATGTTGGCTCCTCTTCTGAAGCCACCTTGATTTATGGCATCTGTTGTAGCATCAAATGATTTTATAAAAGAAACAGGGCCTGATGAAGATCCAAAGGTTGTGCATATTCTATCGTATTTTGGCCTTAGCCTAGAGAAATTAAAACCTGTGCCTCCGCCACTTTTATGGATTATAGCAACATTTCTAAGTGTGTCATAAATCCCATTGCCCTGTTTTTCCGGATCTTCGCCAATATCATCTGTTGCTACATAATCTTCTACAGGCAATACAAAACAAGCGCTTAACTGTTGCAGCGACCTGCCTGCATTGCATAATGTAGGTGTATTTGGCATGAATTCTTGTGCTATCATAACATCTAAGAATGTTTTAGCTGCGGTTTCTACATCCGCATTTGTATCATATTTCAAGTCAGCGCTAGCAATATTAACTGCAACCCTGGTTAGCAAATCCAAGACGTTTTCAGTAATCTCTTTTTTATCATTCTTTTCAAGATACCTAGTTTCAAGCGTTAGTCTTGCATTTGGAGAGAAAAAATATCTCTGATTTGTTGTTTTGTTTAATATTTCATAACCAGGTTTTTCACTGAACCTATCATCATAATCACCTACCAGATAATCTTCTTTAATTTGTTTTTCTAGTTTTGATGCATTTTCTTTACCAAGGCCAGCGTAAGATGGATCAAATTCAAGATATATTGGATATTTAGTTGAACCCTTATAGAAACCCATTCCTGTTGTATGTTTTCTCCCCCCTTTATCTTCCGAATCGGCTATGACCATTAATATTCCCCATTTAACCTTCTATCTTTTTAATCTCCTTCTCAAAATCATCAATGTCCTTGAATTCTCGGTAAACAGATGCAAACCTTATGTAAGCAACCTTGTCAAGCCTTTTTAAGTGCTTCATGATTTCCTCACCAATTAATTTTGTTTTTATCTCCCTGTTTTTCAGCTGCCTTAATTTGTTCTCAACCTTGTCAACGACATCATTAATGTCATCATTGTTTACCTGCCTTTTTTCACAGGCTTTTAACAAGCCACCTCTTATCTTTTCTCGATTGTAAGGCTCTCTTGTTCCGTTCTTTTTAATAACGCTTAATGCAATGTCTGCCCTTTCATAAGTTGTAAAGCGCTTCTTGCATTTCAGGCATTCCCTCCTTCTCCTTACTATGCTCTCCTTGTTTCTTTTGTTTATGACGCTGCTTTTTGTATTTGAACAGTATGGGCATTTCATGATACAATATGTTGTATTTTGCAACTACTCTTAATACAACATGTTCCTATCATAAAATCTTTCCTTTATTTAAACTTTTATAACTACTTGCAATAGTACTAGAAAATTTTGAAATCTATCAGCTGAAAAATATATTTTTGATTGCATATTATTTGATATTGATATATTTTATAAATCACTCTGACTAAGCAGACAGCATGGATTTAAGGCCATTAAACCTACAAGTGGACATTCTTGGCTATGGGCCAACACTAGACTTAGGGAATGGCATAACATTAACACCAGAAGAGCTTATAGCATTTTCTTCGATGATGACTTACAAGGACAAAAATGCAAAGGAGATGATAATGGAAATAATAAACTCCGGCAAGGATGTCAAAACAGAGGCTGTTAAATCATTAAAAGAATCTGCAAAAAGGGGCCATGCTTCCTTGTCTACATCAGCTGCTTTTTGGTACCTTGTTAGAGGTGCATCTAAATTTGTAGATTCTATGTTTACTGGCGCTGTTTATTCCAGTAGCTTAATGCCTAGTGGAAGAAGAATTCCTGTAAACTTGGAAAATATTGTTGCTCCAGACAGCATAATTAATGCAAATGGTGAAATAAAAGGCATATATTATGATGCGTCTGCTGAAAACATAAAATTCTTCATGGAAATACAAGACACGCTTGTTAAAAAGGAAGATGCTGCAAAAATAACGCAATACGGCATTTCTGGCGGAGGATTTATGCTGATACCACTGGAAACATTATTGGACTACAAGAAAACATTTGAGATTGAAGATGAGTTTGTTCCTAAAGAAGGAAAAGATTTTGTTAAATTGCTTGAAGGCAAGCTTCCAGAGATGGGAATGGCAATATTGTATGATTACAGGGATGATGCGCCAAGAGGAACATTGCCTTATCCTAATGTATTCAAAGATCCAGAGAAAGACACCATAATTGATTTTTTCAGCGGGAGATTAATTGATTCACCGTCTGTGCCAATCCTGCTGCCAGAATATTTCTATAACTCGAGAGGCTTCATGAGAGACATGATTAAACTAACAAGATTAAGAGAAGAAATAACAAAATCTCCTGAAGATACTGCAAAAAGATGGAGAAAACTGCTTGCATTAAGACAGGACATAATTAACAGGCATGGTGGAAATATATCTCTAAATTCTTTTTCAAGCATATCATGGAGAGTATGGGGTGAAGTCAAGAGGCATAGAACACTAGAGCAGAATGTAGAATCTGTGTATGCGGCTGCTGACAGGGCAATAGAAAAATTCAAGCCATATCGTGAAATGATTAAAGGAAACAAAATAGATGAAAATTTAGTAAAAGATATTTCAAGTGTCTTTATGATACCTCAAAAGTTCAATGAGCATGATGGATTGATGCAGAGATATTTGCATAGGTTTTCTGATTCGCTGATTGCATATGGGGAATTGAAAGCTAGAGGAATACCAATGAGTGATGCAATTATGGTTGTTCCAAGGGGCTTAAAGCTGATGACATTCAAAAGATTTGACCTATACAACATTTTAGAAGGCTATATACCATTAAGACTATGCGGCACTGCGGAAAATGAAATGCGAGCAATAACGGAAATTGAATTTGATAAAATGAGAGCTTATTTTCCTGATTACGTTGCAAAAAATATAGGGCCTAAATGCGCTTCTGTTGGATTTTGCATGGAAAAAAAGCCGTGCGGCAAGATACAGGATTACATAGGATATAAATATACACCAGAGGTTCATAAAATTATACATCAAAAGATTTGAGTGTAACATTCAAGCATAATCATTCAAGCATAATAATACTCGCCTTTTTTCTTTTGGTCAACATCTAGCTGGCTGTCTGGTTTGTTTATTCTTGGACGATTGTTTTGTTTGTCTCTCCTGTATGTTATGTCAAGATTTTTTAAAACGCGATTCATGCCCTCTCTCTTGTCAACAGGTCCAAAAACAAAGCCTTCTTTTCCAGGGATTCCTTCGAATATTAGCATAGAGTCTGCTAGATAATCAACAAATTGGACATCATGGTCAACAACTATTGCAGAGCATTCTTTTTTCAGGCAGAATTCTTTAATTACCTCAGCAACATTTAACCTGTCTTCAATGTCAATAAAAGCACTAGGTTCATCCAAGGCATAAATATCAACATCCCTGCTTAAGCATGCTGCAATGTTTACTTTCTGCAGCTCCCCCCCTGATAATGTATTCATCTCGTTGTTCAATATATTTTTTATGTTCAGCTTCTCAATGATATTCTGCTTGTACCATCCAGATTCAAATTCTTCTTTTGCAATCTCTTTCAAATAATCCTTAACAACCTTATCAGAGAGTATTAGATTCTGTGGTTTGTAAGAAATTTTCAGCTCTTTTATCTCACCTTTGCCCGGTTTTTCAACACCAGCAAGCATCTTCAAGAAAGTGCTTTTTCCAAGCCCGTTGGATCCCATTATGGCTAGAACCTCGCTTTTATTCACAAATCCAGGATTAGTTTTCAGTTTGAATCCTTCATAATTCTTCTCAAGTTCTTGAAATTTCAATAAAATCTCCTGCCTTTTTCTTCTTTCAATTGGCTTGTTGAACTTAATTGCATAGCTCCTGAATTTCACATTGTCATCCGGCAGAAACCCATCAAGATATTCATTGATGCCTCGCCTTACAGCTTTATTCTGGCTTACAATTCCATAACCGCTCTGCTCTCCGTAAAATATCTGTATCTCATCTGATATGTAATCCAGGGTTGCAATGTCATGCTCAACAACCATCACGCTATGTTCTTTTCCAAGCTCTCTTATATGTCTTGCAATATTTATTCTCTGGGTTATGTCCAGAAAAGAAGCTGGCTCGTCAAAATAATAAAAATCAGCTTTTTTTACCATTGCAGAAATTATTGCCAGCCTCTGAAGCTCTCCGCCAGACAAGTCTTTAACATTTCTTTCTTTTATTTTGTCTAGATCCAGTTCCTTAAGCAGGCTTTCTCCAATATTCTTCTGGTCTGTTTTTTCTATAAGTTCTTTGACAGTTCCTTTAAAATATTCTGGAATCAAATCAACTCTTTGAGGTTTATACGAGACACTTATTTCATTGTTGTAAAGTTTTTTTAGATAGTCTCCAAGAACGCTTCCGCTGAATCTGTTTAATATCTCGTTTTGCTCTATTTTTTTTGAATATTCTCCAAAATTCGGCTTTAATGCATTGCTTAATATGCTTAATGCAGTACTCTTGCCAATGCCGTTCCTTCCAATAATGCCTATGATATTCTTTTGCTTAGGCACCGGCAGCCCAAATAATTCAAAACTGTTTACATTAAACCTTATTATTGGCTCTTCTTTTAATTTCTCAGGCAGGTTTATTATTTTTATGGCATCAAAAGGGCATTTAATGCAAATTCCGCAGCCAATGCATAGCTTTTCATCTATTATGACCTTTAATGTCTGCTCATTAACATAAATGCATTCTTCTTCATTTCTGTTTACAGGGCAAGCACCAATGCACCAGTATCCCCTGCATTTAGTCGGATGGCATTTTTCCTTCTCAACAATTGCTATTCTTGTCATGTTTTTAAAATCTGATTCTCAATTTTAATAAGCTTTTGGTAAGGTTTAAAAAATACAGTTCTTTGTTTATTTCATGGTAAAATGCGAAATATGCAAAAACAAGGTAGAAGAAACATTTCTTGAAAAGGTAAATGGAACTTATATAAACAAAAAACCAGTCTGCTCAGATTGCCAGAAGAAACATTCATTTTCAGAATTGAAAGAAAAACTAAAATAAGCCTTCGTAGCATAGCGGCAATGCAGCTGATTCGTATGTCCAGAAAAATCAGCAGATCGCAGGTTCAAATCCTGCCGAAGGCTACAATATAAAATAAAGAACATTGTAAAGTAAGAGGGTGCTAGAAAGTCCAAAGAAGGTACTTAAGATATAAATTCCTAAAATAATACTAAATCCGGAAATCAGCATATTGTAATAAAAGCGTTCATGGAAAAATACTATCATTGGAAGCTCCGCATCATTTCGGAGAGGAGGTCACTTAACAGAGGCAATTCAGAAATTCCTTGGGTTTTGCGATCTGATTATATCATAGCTTATCTCTTGCAGCATTTTAAGCTTAATTCTTATTAATCTAAGGTGTTTTTCCTCTTCCTTTTTTAGGATTGAAAACAATTTCTTTGCATCTTTTCTTTTAGTCTTCTTTATCAAATGCGCATAGTAAGGTGGGTCGCCCTTCTCGAGTGCAACAGCCTTTCTCATTATGCTTAAGTCGCTAGTAATGCTTTTTATTGTATCGTCAAATCTGCTTAATTTCTTAGAAGCAGCTGGCTTGCTTTTAATCAAGCTCTTCAATTCCAGCTTGTTGATGGATTTTAGTTTTGAAATCTCTTTTTTTAATATGCCCCAATGCATCTTTTCAGCATTTCTCAGTAATATTAAGGCATTCTTGCCACCAGGGTTTATTACTTTTTCTGCAAGATTTTTATAAAGGTTGAACCTTCCTAGTTCAAAAGATTTTGCAGTATTCAACAAAGATAAGTTTTTCTTGTCAATCATTTCTAAGTATGAGCAAGTCCAGCATATATTAAAGATTTTCGGTTTTGTCTGATTAATCGCCGAAGGTTTTAAAAACAAGCAGATTTCATCAGATTATAATGGCATTGCAATTTCCGTTTTCATTTGAGAATATAGACATAACAGGGATAGCTGTTGGCTTGTTTATCTTCTTGGTTGTTTTTGGAATATTACTGAAATCAAAACTGCTCGGCAGAAGCAAGGCAATAAACATGATAGTTGCATTGATAATGGCAATCTTGGTTGTTCAAAACAGCACAATATCTAATTATATTCTGAATTTTTCATCAAACATTTCAGCATTGTTGATAACAGCATTGGTCTTTGTAATGATAATGGCCTTGACAAGCGCATCTGGTTTTGCTATTTTTTCATTATTTATACTCTTAATCTTGTTTTTAGCAATAATCAATATATATCCATTTTCAATAATTCTTGATTACATATCAGTATATTTTGTGCAGATATTGATAATACTTCATATAGCTATTATGGTCTTCTGGTGGCTTTTCAGAAAAGAAATAAATAAATAAAATAAAAAACTTTATTAATGATGTTATATCACTTTTTGCTATGCGGGGTTGCCAGAGCCTGGAAAATGGGCAGGAAAGCTGAATGGCTTTGCCAAACTCAGAATTGCTAAACTTAAGTTTCCAGATTTTGGAGGAGAAATCCTGTGGCTTAGTGCCTACGCAGGTTCAAAATATCAGAACCGAGGTTCCGATACCTCCTGATGAGAAAGTCCTGTGCCCCGCACTTTATTCTACTAACAAAAAAGAAAGTTAAGAAGTGATTTCGAAGTTATGTCCCACTACCCTGAATTAATATAGAGAATGGCTTGAATCGTGCCCTGTTTACTAAAAATAAATTAAAGAAACTAACTTTTCCTATATCCAAATTTCTTTTCGTAATCCTTATGATTCATAATATCAAGAATCAATGAGATAATCTCAACTTCATTGCCCCTAATAGTGTAAATCATTCTCCAAGCACCAGAAAGATCAACTTTCCATAAGTTATTCACATCATATTTTATTATATACTCCTTTGGAATTCTATCTTTAGAAATGTGCGTTCCATATTCCGGATTTGCTTTCAATATGTCTATCTTCTGTTTTATAGAGTTCAGCAATGTCTGATGGTCACTGCTAGTAATTCCTTTGGCAATTTCTTCACCAACTACTTTATTCAATTCATCAAATTCTTCTTTTGCTTCTCCTGTAATAATTACTTTAGTTGGTTTGCCCTTGAACATTATAATTCAATTCCTTCTTTTATCGCTTTAGCTAGTTTTTGGCTTGGATTATATATCCATAAGATGCCTTTTCTTCCATCTAGTATTTTTCCACTGTCCTCGAGATATTT
>JAGVYC010000005.1 GCA_018303485.1 Candidatus Woesearchaeota archaeon | reverse complement strand
AAAAGATAATTTCTATGCAAGGTGAACTATCCATAACCTAACAAATGTTCGGGACGCTGATTCTTTGAAGCAAAATCAAAACATAACATTTAAATATTTGTAAATACATGTATTTACATATGGTAAATAGCCAAATAACAAAATTCGTTACAAAAAGTGGAAATGGGGCTGTGGTATATGTTCCTTCTGCATGGATGGATAAGAAGGTGAGTGTTAGCTTGATTGATGTAGACATATCAGAGGAGCTTTTTTACCTGTTCAAGCCCAATTTAGAAAATGTTATGGGAGTATATCTTTATGGAAGCTATGCCAGAAAAGAGCAACTGGAAGATTCCGACATTGATATATTGGTAATTGCAGACAAAAAATTTGAATTGAAACCATCCAAGTTTGATATTCGTGTAATTGATATCAATACAATGAAAGAAGGAATAAGAAGAAACCCAATAATATTTTACAGCATTATACATGAAGCCAAGCCAATAATAAATTCTCATTTATTAGAAGAGCTAAAAAATGCAGACAAAAGACTATTTAATTTTTCGTGGTTTATCAGAACATCAAAAAGTGCATTGGGCATAGCAAGGGGATTTCTTGAACTAAGCAAACAGAATGGCATAAAATATGCTGATAATTCCTCAATTTATTCCATAATGCTGAGGGCAAGAGGCTTATATATAATGCTCTGCATAATTAGCGGAAAAAAATATACCAATGAAGGATTTTTGGTTTTTCTTGTTAATTTGGGAGCTGTAAGAGAACTTGTCGACAAGATGTATGATGTTTATAGGGCTGAAAAAATGAATAAAACAACGTCGGCCAGCATACCTATCGATGGAGTTTACAAAATAGGCTTGATTATTGAGCGGGCAATGAAGAAATATGCAAAGAAAAAAAAGAGCTGAAAAATCAATAGAAAGCCTTGAAAGCCAGATAAATTTGCACAAGGCCAAACAGAAGAATGCCTTAGAATCAGGCAATGAAGAGCTGTACGAGTATTACAACAAAGAATTAAAAAAGTTCGAAGATGAAATAAAAAGGAAGAAGAAAATCTTTGAAAAATAAAAGATAACTTTATAAAGTTTTTAAGCAAGATATTTTTATGCAAAAAAAAGGGCAGGTGACTTTATTCATAATTGTAGCAGTAGTTATAGCTGCATTGATATTGCTTGCTTTTTTCTTGAAGCCACAAAAGATTTTGATTCCAACTAAGGGATATGCTGGTGAAGTAAAGGCTGAGTTTGAGGATTGTTTAGAGAACAAGCTTAATTATGCCATTGTCAGCAATGACTTTATAGCACAGCCAAATATATTATTAGCAAAGGAATTCCTTGAAAGATACATGTCTGATGCATCAATCCAGTGCACATCTGTTTTCTCGGATTTTAAAGACCTGACGATAACATATGACAGAACGCAATTAAAAAGCACGATTGACTTTGATGCAGAGGAGTTTAATTCAATAACAACAATATCAGCAGAAATCTATCTTCCAGTAGCCATCAAAAATGGCAATAAAGAAAAAAGTCTTAACAAATTTTCAACAGGTGTTGCATTGTGAGAAAAATAATTTTGTTAATATTTGTACTTGCAATGTCTTTGTTTATTGGCAATGTGATAAGCGTTACTGATGAAAATGGATGCACATATAAAACCATATTAAAATGCAGGGAATCACCAAAGATTGCAAAAGCAGCTTGTGATGTTGTTCTTGGCTCGGCAAGAGAATATAGCCTTGGCTGCGGAACTATTGATTTAAGATATAATGTAAATAACCTAGAATGCGGTGATGAGCTGGCATTGAAAATAGGAAGATATAGTTCTGGAGGATGGCAGGCAATAGTAAATACATACATACAAAGCAATGGAGATGGCACTGGCATTGCTAGTGCTGATGTAAATTCTGGAGGAATATATGCTGTAATTGCTGAAGAGGCCTGCATTAAAGAATGCATTAGAAATGTTTATGATGTTCCTGATCCTGTATTGATTGGAGGAGAGGTTAAACTAGGTGTTTGCGGGGATAAGTTTAAAAGTTTAACAAAGAGTTGCCCTGATTTGAAGGGAACTTGCTGCAATAAATGCGAGGGAGATTCTTACATAGGAAAAACAAAAGATTGCCAACAAAATTGCTGCGCTAATGGTTGCGAAGAGATCGGTGAATCAGGTATAGAGTATATTTATGATTTTGACAATATTGCTCCTGTCTTGTTTGTTATTAGAAGGGATGAATCTTTAGCTGAGAATCAAGATTTGCTTGGAGAGACAGAATGTCCTAAGGGCTATGAATTCGCTGGCAGCTTTAGGCATGATGATAGAAGCCTTTTGAGCGATGTGGAATGCACATGCACAAGTTCTTCAGCTACTGCTGGCGGGGAATTTAAATGTACTGATAATACGATAGCACGATGTGGTGGAGAAGAGTTGTGTTTTGGGTCTTCGAAAAAACCATATTTTCCGTGCAAAAAGGATGGCATTGGTTCGCTTTCTGCTGATAATATATATTATGATAATAAATATTACGAAAAAATTGAGAGTTCGCTGAAAGCGTATGGCCCTGATTTAAAGCCGAGAGAATTGAAAGTTGGCTGGGTAAACTTATGCACAACAAAAGATTCTTTAAAAAAAGAACCGCTTGCTTATTTAGAAGCTACTAGGGATGATTGCATTTACGAAGAAGGCATAGTTGTGCCCTCTGTTCTTCCTTCATCTACAGAAGTGATAAAATGCCCTAGAAATTCTGTTGTATGTGCAGTTACACAAACAGGTTTTGTAAGCCAGAAACATCGAGCATTTATTACAAGTATTTCATGTTGCAAGTTAAATGACATTTTTATTGATACAAGCGATTCTGGCAATATAATCTTTTGGGATAATTTTTTTCCTAATTATGCAGTAAGTAATGGGGATGTGTATTGCACTAAAGATGAAGAGCAAAAAAATTTGATAGCAAATAGTGCACAGTTTAGTGCAGGTTTCTGGGTAGATCCGGATGGGGTTGATAATAGCTATGAAGAAACATCAATTTATTTAACTGATTTTGGGTGCAATAAATTAACAAAAGCAAATGTCGGCAGAGCTGAAAAAATTATTACTACAGATAATGCAAATAGGGTACTTATTATTTACAAAGAACCAAATTATGCAATTTGTGGTGGTAAGATTACATCTAGGGCATCTGAGGACGGGAGCAACAATGAGCCATATTTTTGCCCTATCGAACAGAATAAGCTGTGCAAAAAAGGTTATGAATTAGTTGGTTCTATCAGGGTTGGTAGCTTGGATGGGAATAGGTGCGATGCTAATTATGCTAAAATACTTTTAAATACTGAGTGGGGCATAAGCGCAGATGGCAAGAGAATTGCAGCTGGATTAATGGGATTATGCGTTAAAAAACAAGAAAGCATTGATGATTTATCACAAACTCCTGATGATATGCCTTTTGAAGGTCTTGCAGCAAGGTTTACTGCATTAAATCTTGAGTTGGGATATGCAGATGTGGCTGATTGTCCTGAAGGCTACCATAATATAGCAAGGATTAAAGGAAAAGGAAGCGATGATGATGAAAATCTGGATTTTGCTTACATTGGAGAAGCTCCGCTTAATAAGAATATAAGATATGGAGAGCTTGGATTATGTGTGGCAGACAGCAAACCAAATACATTTTTTTGCTCAACAAAAGATTTTGGGGTAGCTCCTGGCAGTTCTTGTAGTGAAACTGAGTATTGTAAAGATGAAGATGGTGCACTGGAATGTTCTTTTACTGAAACGCAAGAAGAAGGCAATTTTGATTATTATGCTTTTGTTTGTGACTGGTTTGGATGCCCTAGCCTAAATTATAGGGATGGAACAAATTTATATTATGGAAAGGGGGATTTTGCTGTTTGCAGCGCTGAAACTTGTGGTTTGTTAAGACCTGCAGAGTTAGAACCAATAACCCCCCTGCCAACAGAGCCAACAAACACAGATTGTACTGATGAAGACCAGGATGAATTCTTTGCCAAATCAGAAACATGCAAGGATGGAAAGGACTGCGATGACAGCAACAAGGAGATAAAGCCAGGGGCAGAGGAAAAATGCGGAAATGCAATAGATGAAGACTGCTCTGGAAAGGCTGAAGAGTGCAGTTTATGCAATGCAACATATGCTGATGAAGATGAAGATGGAACATGCAGCGATGCTGACTGTGATGACAAAAATGCAACGATAAATCCAAATGCAATTGATGTTTGCGAAAATGGCATTGATGAAAACTGCGATGACAAGGATGATTTCTGCATAGAGTGCAGTAATGGTGATTTAAAAGCATGCTATCCTGCCAAAGAAGATTATTTCTATACCTACCATGTAACTTGCAGCAAGGATGGAATATATGGAGATTGCACAGCAGATTACGAATTAGGCCTTAATCCAACATATCCAAGGCCAGGATGCAAAGACAACCAAAAATGGCCTTGCCCAAGGCAGTTTGGCGTTTGCCAAGGCTCAATAACGACATGCACAAATGCTGAATGGCCTGATTGTGATTACAGTTCAATAGAAGGATATTCATTAAATGAAATATGCAATGACAATTTAGACAATGACTGCGATGGTTCAGCAGATGAAGGATGCATATGCAACATTGAAGATACAGGGGACTGCGGAAGCATTGTAGGAGAATGCAAATTAGGAAAGCAGGAATGCATTGATAATAAATGGGCAATATGCGATTATGCAAGCTCGTATTATCCAAAACCAGAGTTTGCAAACAACAAGGATGATGATTGTGATGGCTCAATTGATGAAGGGATATTATGCGGCATCAAATACAAGCCAGGATTTAACAGGAAATGCGGATATAGTAATGTAGCGCCTTGCAGCTATGGAAAGCAGTATTGCAGCAATGAAACATTCATCGGCTCCACAATATTTGGCATGTGTGAAAATGCAGTAAATCCACAAAATGAAGCATGCGATGACGAAGACAATGACTGCGACGGAAGCATTGATGAGGGATGCTCATGTGATGCAGAACAAACAAAGAAATGTGGCATTGGAGTTGGCATGTGCACTTATGGAAAGCAGGAGTGCAAGGATGGTTTGTTTACAGAATGCAAGGATGCAATCCAGCCGAAAGAAGAATTATGCAGTGATAATTTGGACAATGACTGCGACGGAAGCATTGATGAGGGATGCCCGTGCATAGAGCCAATGACAAAGAAAGAGCTTACATCAAGGCCATGTGCAAAACAAGAGGGTGTTTGTAAGGGCTTAAACCAAACTTGCATAAGCGGAATATTCGCAGACTGCGATTATACAGGTATAATCAGCTATGAAATAATAGAATCAAAATGCAATGACAACCTGGACAATGACTGCGATAAGAAAACAGATGGAGAAGACTTGACTGCTTGCGGCAGCACATCCAATGTAAAATGTTCAGATGGAACTATTATTGATAATTGTTCTGGAAGCAAGCTATGCACCAAAGATATACAATTAGAAGAAAAATGCGAGGTATGCGATGGTTGCGATAATGAAAAAGAAATATGCAAAAAGGGAAAATGCATTGAGCTTAGGGCGCCAAAACTAAAAACAAGCATATGCGGCGATGGAAGCTGTGATGCTGGCGAGACTGCTGAAAGTTGTGCTAGGGATTGCGGAGTTGCAGCGGCTGAAGCAGTATGCGGCGATGGAACTTGTGATGCTGGCGAGACTGCTGAAAGTTGTGCTGGGGATTGTGAAGAAGGTTCTCTTGCATGGCTGGTTTATTTGATATTGATAATAATATTGATTTTGGCTATTTCAGGAATAACATATTGGGGTTACAAAAAGAAAAAACAGCAGGGAAAGAGAAAAGAAACAATGCCTGAATTTAATTCCATGCTAAGACCAAATGAAATAAGAGATGTAGAAACACCAGTTGAACTAAAAAAGGCTGAATTAAAAGGAGAAGAAAAGGCCAATGTACAGCAATTAAAGGATTATGTGAGAAGAAGCATGGAGAGCGGCAAAAAAGAAGAGGAAGTAAAGAATTTATGCCTGAAATACGGCTGGTCTGCTGAAGAGGTTACTGGCGCCATTAAAAGCATAAAGCCTGACCTGTCAAGAAGGGATGCATTGAAAAAATTATATGGCTATGTTAACTACCAAGTTTACAAAGGCGCATCCGAATCCATGATAAGAGCAAAGTTATTGAAAGCAAGCTGGAAAAAGGAAGACATTGAAAAGGCAATAGCTTCAACAAAAATCCACATAAAAGAAGTTAGAGTAAAAGCAGCAATGTACAATAAAAGAGCAGAAGAAGAAAAATGGGCTGAAAGGGAGCTCGAAAAAAGGCTTTCAGATAAAGAAAAGAAGAAGAAATAACTTTTTAAATTTACTTTTTCTTATGGCGTTCATGAAGGAGATAGCAAGGGGTGCGGAAGCGGTTCTTTATCTGGACAATGGAAAGCTGATAAAAGACAGAGTAAAAAAGAATTACAGGATTGATGAGATAGATAATGCGCTGAGAAAGATGAGGACGAAAAGAGAAGTTAAGCTGCTTGAAAAGAGCTCTGAATTAATTAATGTACCTAATGTAATAAAATCTGGTGAAGGAAAAATTGTGATGGATTTTATTGAAGGGAAATTGTGCAGGGATTTTTTGAATGATTTAAGCAAGAGCAGGAGAAAAAAGATATGCAAGGACATCGGGAGCACCATAAAAAAGCTTCATGATGGAGACATAATACATGGAGATTTGACAACATCAAACATGATATTGAAGGAGGGCAAAGTTTATTTCATTGATTTTGGGCTTGGCTTTGTCTCGAGCAAAATCGAGGACAAGGCTGTTGATTTGCATTTATTAAAACAAGCGTTGACGAGCAAGCATTATGAAATAGCTGATGAATGCTTTAATGAAATATTTAAGGCGTACAAGCCTGACAAGAATTTTCTGGAGAGGTTTGACAAGGTAGAGGGAAGGGGAAGATACAAAGGAAGGGCTTAGCCGTAGATATTCTTGCGATGTCCTATCTTAAGAACAAGAATATGAAGCTTCTCCTGTTCAATATCAAAGATAACCCTATAATCACCTACTCGGAAGCGATATCCTGGTATACCGATCAACAGCTTAATATCACATGACTCTGGCCTGATCCTAAGCCTTTCTAAAGCAGTGAGAATTCGTTTTTGTATTGGTTTGTCAAGTTTCTCTAGCGCTTTCAATGCCCCTGGAGAATATACCAACTCGTACATCTACAGCCCAAGCCTCTTCCTGACTTGTTCATGCGTGTAGAATTTTCCTGCTTTGATATCTGCACGAGCTTGTTCGATTTCCAGCTTTGTCTCTTTATTGACTTCCTGCGAGTCTTCTACAAGATCCCTGATAACTTCTTCGTAACTCTCTTTTTTATAGAGCTTTCTTTGTTTCAGTATAGCGAGGAGATTCTCGCTTACTTGTATTGTCGTTGCCATAGCAACTATATAGCATACTATAGTATATAAACATTTTGCTTTTGGTTGCTAAAAATTCTTTTTAGCCTATAAGGGATTAAATACACATTTATACACACAAATATGTACAAAAAGAGTTTGCAGTAATGTTTTATTGTGCATAATGATATTACAAATAATCAAAAAGAAAAGCTTTATAAATATTAACTATAGTTAATAAATTATGGTCAATAAATTGCTACAGCCGCAGGAAGTAGAGGTCTTTTACATAATACCTGCCATAAGAAGGGAGTTAGCCTTATGTATGAAATTACAAGGATATAAGCAGAAGGATATAGCCAAGAAACTTGGAACTACAGAGCCTGCGATAAGCTATTATCTTGCATCAAAAAGGGCAACAGAAGTGAACTTTGACAAGAGAATAAAGGACTATATTAAATATTCTGCTAAGAAAATAAATGACCATAAGACATTGACTGCTGTTTTGCAGGATGTGCTGAAAAGGATAAACAAGAGCAGGATAACTTGCGGAATATGCAAGAAAAAGATATCATTGGAAGACAACTGCAATATATGTTTTAGGTGATTAAAATGAGTAAAATGAATGATATTTATTTGGATTATGCAGCAACAACATATATTGATCCTGTTGTAAAGAAGAGCATGGAAAGATATTTCACTAAAGATTTTGGAAATCCAGGAAGCTTTAATTCATATGGCTTAATTGCCAAGAAAACCGTAGATGATGCAAGAGAAAGAATAGCAGGCATATTGAATGCTGACGCCAATGAAATCGTATTTACTGGATCAGGGACAGAATCAATAAATTTAGCAATAAAAGGAGTTGCTAGAGTTTTGAGAGAAAAGGGAAAACACATAATAACACAGAAAACAGAGCACCATGCTGTATTGGAAACATGCAGGTATTTGGAAAAGGAAGAGGGTTTTGAAGCAACTTACCTTGATGTTGACAAATATGGGATGATTGATTTGAATGAGCTTGAATCTTCAATAAGAAAAGACACAGTATTGATATCAATAATGTATGCAAACAATGAAATTGGAACAATACAACTCATAAAAGAAATAGCCAATATAGCAAAAAAGCATGGTGTAATATTACATACTGATGCGTGCCAGGCAGCTGGCTTCTTAGACATAGACGTAAAGAATATTGGTGTTGATTTGATGACACTAAATGGCTCAAAGATATATGCGCCAAAAGGCATTGGTTTATTGTATGTTAAAAAAGGGACTCCAATAAAGGCAATAATGCATGGCGGCGGACAGGAATTTGGATTAAGGCCTGGGACTGAAAATGTCCCGAGCATAGTTGGATTTGCAAGGGCATTGGAATTGGTGCAGAAAAATAAGGATAAAGAATCTAAGAGGCTTGGAAAATTGAGAAATATGTTGATCAGAGGCATTATGGAAAAGATACCTAAGACAATATTGAACGGACATCCAACTATGAGACTGCCAAATAACGTTAATGTTTCAATATTAAATATCGAAGGCGAAGCGTTATTGCTGCATTTGAATGAAGAAGGCATATGCATTTCAACAGGATCTGCATGCACCTCTAATAGCTTGGAGCCGAGCCATGTCATATTGGCAATTGGTTTGCCGTATGAAGCAGCTCATGGAAGCATAAGGTTTACACTTGGAAAAAAGACTAATAAAAAGGACATAGAAAGGGTATTGGAAGTTATGCCTGGATTTGTTGACAGCCTGAGAATGATATCACCAGTGCATTTAGAAGTTAATGAAATATTGAACGAGGCAAAATGAGCGAAGAATTATATGTTTTGCACAAGGATGTAAGGGTAAAGGTTGATGCTAAGAAAACAAATGACTGGTTCTATTCAGATACTGTGAAGGAGCATTTTTTCAGTCCAAGAAATTTTCTGAGAGACAAGCATGAGATTGATGACTTTGATGGATATGGAGATGTTGGGAGCGCGGCCTGCGGAGATCGTATGAGCATGTGGATAAAAATAGACAAGAAAAATGATAAAATTATTGATTGCAAATGGCAAACTTTCGGTTGTGGCTCGGCAATATCTTCAACATCAATGCTTTCAGTCATGATAATTGAAAATGGCGGGATGAAGATAGATGATGCCTTGAAGATAAAGCCGCAAGACATTGTAAAAAGGCTTGAAGAATTGCCCGCAAGAAAATATCACTGTTCTGTTCTTGGAGACAAGGCTTTGAGGGCAGCAATAAATGATTATTTTAGGAAAACAAAGCAGTACAATAGGATAGTTGAGGAAGGTGCCAAGGTAATTGATACTGCTTTGAAGATAACTGACAAGGACATTGAAGAAGCAGTTTTGGAAGGTGCGACAACATTTGAAGAGCTGCAAAAAAAAACAAAAATAGGCGTAAAAGACAAATCATGCATACCAGAGGCAAAACAGTTGCTGAAATTTTATATGGAAAAATATTTTGGAAAGGAGGATGGAAAAAATGGCTGAAGCAAAACCACTAGAATACAAGAAACTAGAATTCTTATCTGAGAAACAATTGGTTGAGCATTATACTTTATACAATGGTTATGTAAACAAACTGAATGAAGCACGCTCTAACCTGCCCAATATAGATTTTACTAAAGCTAACCAGACATTCAGCGAGTTGAGGTCAATAAAAAGGGCTGAAACTTTTGCATTAAATGGAATAAAATTGCATGAAAGTTATTTTGAAAATATCAGTGAGGCAAAAAAACCAGAAGGAAAAATACTGCGCATGATAGAGCATGGATTTAATTCGTATGAGGACTTCAAGAAAGAGTTCATGGCAACTGCGCTGGCTGTTCGGGGCTGGGTTGTCCTGGCATATGATTTGGATGAATGCGGGCTGAGAATAATCGGAAGTGATGCGCACGATAATGGGGCTGTTTGGAACTGCGTTGCATTAATAATATTGGATGTTTATGAGCATGCATATTTTTTGGATTATGGGACTGCAAGAAAAGCATATGTGGAGAAATTCATGGATAACTTAAATTGGGATGCAGCAAATAAAATATTGGAGAAGTTCACCTTGAAATGAAGGCCATAAGAAAAGACATGATGATTGGAGAGGCAATAAGCGTAAATCCTGCTGTTGCTGATGTTTTATTAGATAGAGGTATACATTGCATCGGGTGCGGTGGAATGACATTTGAGACATTAGAGCAGGGCTTAAAGGCACATGGTGTGAGGGGGGGGCAAATTGACAAGATTGTAGAGGAGATTAACAAGCCAAAGGCATTGGTTATAACTACTAGTGCTGAAGATATAATATCTGGGATGATGAAGAAAAAAAATTACAAATATTTAAGGCTTGAAGAGAAAGACAAGAAAATAAAGCTAGTGCTGGAAGGCAAAAAAAAGAAAAATGACAAGGAAATAAAGGAAAAGGGCATTAAGGTAATATTTGACAAAAAATATGCAAAGAAATTTAAGAATATAATGATAGATTATTCTGCTGGGGCTGGAGGTTTTACTATAAAATGAAAATACTTGCTTTCAGCGATACTCATGGAGATATAAGGAAGATGAAGGAGTTTGCTGAGAAGGCAGAAAAGGAAAATGTTGACTTGGTTTTGATGTGCGGGGATTTTACTTACTTTGACGAGATACCGCCAAATTTGATAAAGCCATTCAAAGAAAAGGGCAAGAAGGTGTTGTTTGTTCCTGGCAACCATGAAACAAAACCAACTGCTGAGTTCCTTGCTAGCTTTTATAATATAAAGAGCTTGGATGGAAGCTATGCTGTTTATGATGGTGTTGCTTTTTTTGGGTGCGGGGGGGGAAACATGCCTACAAACATGGTTTCTGATTACGAATTAACAAAGATTTTAAGAGATACAAACAGCAAGATAAAAAATGCTAGAAAGAAGATCATGGTGACACATCTGCACCCTTCAAATACAAAAATGGATAAATTAGTTCCTAGATCTGGGTCAAATGGATTAAGAAAGATTGTAGAGGAATTGCAGCCAGATTTGCTGATATGCGGGCATATACACGAAGCTTCTGGGACTGAAGATGTCATTGGAAAGACAAGGATAATTAATGTTGCAAAAACAAGCAAGATTATTGAGATTTGATATTTTTTAAAAAAAATTTAGCCCCGGGCAGATTTGAACTGCCGTCAACAGATTTCTTCTTTATTCCAAAGTCTGCTATCCTTGACCGCTAGACTACGGGGCTATTGGATTTTTGATATTTCGACGGTTTATTAGCTTTTTCTATAGTTGCACAAAAATCAAAAGATAAATTTAAATATATGTAGGACTTACTGAAATTTATGGAAGAAAAGGAAATTGGCATTGTAAAGGATTTTTTTGTAAATGTAAGTGTAGCTGCAATTGAATTAAGCGATACTATTAAAGTAGGGGATAAGATTCATATAAAAGGCCATACTACTGATATCATACAAAAAGTAGACTCTATGCAGATAAATAGGAAAGAGATTAAGGAAGCTTCTAGCGGAGATTCTGTTGGCATAAAGGTAAAAGATAGAGTAAGACATGGTGATAAAGTTTATAAACAGTGATTTTTAATTTTTTTACAGAGGATAGTATTTGTTAAAAGCAGGCTATGCCCGGTGTTAATTCTACTGGGTTGAATATTAAAAATATTAAATAATTAAAAATGGCTAGAAAATATTCAGGAAAACACGGAAAACACGGAAGCAAGAAGCCAAGCAAGATTGTAAAGCACAGTTGGATGACTTACACGACAAAAGAGGTTGAGCAGCTGATATTGAAGCTTGCCAAGGCAGGAAGCACAGCAAGCAAGATCGGATTAATATTAAGGGACGCTTATGGCATACCTGATGTTAAAAGCGTTACAAATAAGAGAATAAATAAGATATTAGAAGCAAATAATATAATACCTGAATTACCAGAGGATTTGATGGCATTAATAAGAAGGGAGATATTGCTGCTGAAGCATATGGAAAAGAACAAGCATGACATGACAGCCAAAAGGGGGTTGCATCTGACAGAAAGCAAGATAAACAAGTTAAGCAAATATTACAAAGACATTGGAAGACTAGATAAAAACTGGAAGTATGACAGGGATAGAATTAAGCTAATTGTTACTTAGATTGGATTTAAATTTTTTATTTTTTGGATTAAAAATGAGGGGAAATTTTTTAATTGCGGTAAAGGAAGCTATAAAGAGGTTTAATGAGTTAAGAAATGACAAGCCCATAAGAATTATTTCTCATTTGGACTGCGATGGATTGTCATCTGCTGCAATATTAACGAAGGCGTTTTATAGGATGGGCATAAAATTTGTTTTGTCTGTTGTTAAGATACTGGACAAGAATATACTTGAGGAACTTGCAAAAGAGCAGTATGAAATTGTAATGTTTCTTGATATTGGAAGCAGCTACTTGAAAGATATAGAAAAATATCTTGGAGAGAAACATATTTTCGTATTGGACCATCATTTATTTGAAGAAGCCAAGACAAAGGCGATACACTTAAATCCACACATTTATGATGTTAATGACTATAGAGAGATATCCGGGGCCGGCATTGTATATTTCTTTTCCAAAGAACTGGATGAAAATAATATTGATTTAGCATATATATCCATAATAGGGGCTATTGGGGATGTTCAGGAAAAGGGTGGATTTAGCGGCTTGAATAAGATGATACTAGATGATGCTGTAAGCAGCGGCAAGCTCGGGATTTCAAATGGCTTGAGATTATTTGGAATACAAACAAGACCATTGCACAAGGTTTTGGAATACAGCATAGAACCTTACATACCAGGGGTTACTGGAAATGAGGATGGTGCCATAAGCTTCTTGAGAGAAAATGAGATTGAGATAAGGGATAAAAACAACAATTATAGAAAGATGATTAATTTAAATGAGGAAGAGCTTAAAAAACTAGTAACTGGAATAATATTAAGAAGGCTTGGTTCTGAGGAAAATCCTGAAGATATATTTGGAAATGTTTACAATGTATTATCTGAGGAAGAAGGCAATGTTATGAGGGATGCAAGAGAGTTTTCAACACTGCTTAATTGCTGCGGGAGATTGGGCAAGCCAGGATTGGGAATAGCTTCTTTTTTTGGCAATAAAGAGATAAGGGAAGAGGCAATAGAACTGCTGAATGTATATAAAAAAGAGATAATAAATTCGCTTGATTGGTTCTACAAGAATAGGAAAACAAGATTTATCATAGAAAGGCAAGGATATGTGATAATAAATGCCGAAGATAACATAAAGGATACTTTAATCGGAACTTTAACTTCTATAATATCAAAATCAAATGTTTATGATGATGGAACAATTTTGATTTCCATGGCGCATTCAATAGATGAAACTAAAATTTCTGCGAGAATTGCCGGAAGGAAGGAAATAGACCTGAGGACCATATTGCAGAAGACAATCAGTAAGCTTGGAAATTATCTTGTTGGCGGGCATAAAACTGCATGCGGCGGATTAATACCTCAGGAGAAAGAATTTGAATTCATCAAGGCTACAGAAGAGATA
This sequence comes from Candidatus Woesearchaeota archaeon, assembly GCA_018303485.1. Lineage (GTDB taxonomy): Archaea > Nanobdellota > Nanobdellia > SCGC-AAA011-G17 > JACPNG01 > JAGVYC01. Next base: position 13,903 of record JAGVYC010000005.1, on the reverse strand, counting down.
TTAAGCAAGGCTGTTCTAGAAGAGAATGTTGTGGCTTAATTGAGGTATGCTTATTGTGGTGCTCATAGAAAGTTTTATTAATGCCTTCTTAGCAGAAAAGACTTATGGCAGCAGTGGCAAAGAAGAAGAAAAAATGGTATTCTATATATGCACCGAGCACGTTTAGGGGGCAGCATATAGGCGAGACAATGGCTGTTGAATCAAGCAGCCTTATCGGAAGAACAGTTTATGTTAATCTTATGAACTTGATAGAAGACCCTAAAAAACAAAACTACAGGATTTTATTTAAGGTTGTTAAGATTGAAGGTGAGAAAGCAGTGTCTGATTTAATGAGTTATGAGATGATTCTTACATATGTTAAAAGAATGATGAGGAAGGGTGTTGAAAAGATTGAGGATTCATTCATTGTTCAGAGCAATGATAACATTAAAATACAAGTAAAGCCTATGTTATTAGCAAAAAACAAGGTTAAAAATTCAGTAGCAACTGCAATAAGGAAAACAGCCAGGGGCTTTATTGGCGAAATGGCCGGGAAACAAACCTACAGCGATTTTATGTATGGTGTTGCACTGAGCAAGATACAGAGGCAATTAAGAGAGAACATAAATAAGGTTTATCCTTTGGTTGCATGCGAGTTTAGAATCGTTAAAAGATTGTAAAATTTGCTTAAAAGAGAGAGGCTTCTTATGGACAGAATAATTTTAGTAGTAAGCGATATAGAATTAGGGGACGGGACCATAGTAGATGATTTCATATATGATGACTTATTCAGCAGTTTTATTGACTCTTATTTGATAAAGAGATATGATGATATACCAATAGAGCTGGTTTTTAATGGAGACACATTTGATTTTATTAAAACCTCGCACAAAGGAGAGTATTCAAGGTATATAACAGACAGCATATCACTGCATAAATTAAGCTTGTTTACCAGGGCGCATCCAAAGTTTTTTGCTGCAGTAAGCCGGTTTTTAAGAAAAAAGAAAAATGTTGCAATTTTTATTTATGGAAACCATGATCCTGATTTGGCTTTTGAAAATGTACAGCAAAAACTTAAAAATATATTAAAAGGAAATGTTGTATTCTCTGGATTTTATTACAAGCAAGGCAGTGTAAGGATAGAGCACGGCGCACAATTAGATTTAATATACAAGGTGGAGAAAAACCCATTAATCCCATATAAAGGGAATTTAATATTAAACCTGCCGTTTGTAACTTATGTAATATTTGAGCATTTAGTGAGGATGAAACAGAAATACCCTGTTTTTGAAGCCATATCACCAAGAAAATTATTCCTGAAAAGAACACCTTACCTGTCTAAACAACTTATCTACAGCAATGTAAAATATTTTTTGAAGACCCTAGTAAAAATTATAAAGAATGGCGATGACCCAACTTACAAGCTGCCAAAAGGGTATTTTAAAAAAATAACATCAAGATTAATCAGCAGAAGATATGATGTGAGCTTTGACAGGGTAATCAGCAAATTCCTAAAAAGATTAAAAGGAACTGACATATTAATATTGGGGCATTCTCACAAGGCAAAAGAAGAAAGAGTAAAGCACAAGTTGTTAATCAATACAGGAACATGGAGAGAGGAATACATACTACCAAAATCAGGAAACTTGCTAAAACCAAAGAGCAAGTATTTTGCTGAGATTATAATGGCTGGAAACAAGGTTCTTGGAGCAAGGCTGATTAAACACAAATCAATAAACAAGTACCTTGATTTGGACATATTTAAAGAGCAAATGGAATCTGGTTAGTGCAGCAATCTTATTATCTTATCAAATATTTTATCGTTTTGTTCGTGCTTGTACATTCTTAAAAGCAACTTTAATTTTTCTTTATTCAGGATTATACCCTTGCTTTCAAGCACCTTGCTTATTTTTAATGATGTTATGAACTGGCAAAACTGGGTTAAATTTTTTGGATTGACTGAATACCTGCACCTTTCGAAGTCTATCATTACAGGATTTGTTTTGTTTATTATTATATGCTTGTAAGGGTTTGTCAATTCATATTTGTTAACATGAAGCTTGTCAAGCGTTCTGCACTGGTTTAGTATCTTTATCAGCACGTTTTTGATGTTCTTTTTGCTGTTTGTTTTGAGCCATTCTGTAATTCTGCTGCCTTTTACAAATTTGATTGTTATTGAACCAGAATCTTTTTTTATAAGCTTGGGGCCAATGTTATGTTCATTAAGAATGCTTAGCCAATGTGCTTCATTATTAATTCTGTTGATTGCTTTGCTGGAGGGTTTTTCTGTTTTTACTATATTTCTTCTGCTTATATAAACTATAGACCTATGGCCTTTTGCAAATTCCTTTAACATATATTTTGTTCATAGAAAGATATTTAAATGTATGATGGTTTTTAACTTTTTGTGAAAAAGAGGGAACTAATGAAGTGTAAATTATTGCTAATAGCAATTGTATTTCTAATTTTCATATATTCTGCTAGTGCTGAATTTAATGTCGGCGGAGCGTATACATATCTTGCATCAAAATCTGTTAACGGCAGCTATAACAATAATATTATTGATACGTCTTTAGCTTTGCTTGCTTTTGATGCTATTGGAAGGGATGCAAGCAGAGAGGCCTCTTATTTAAGATCACAAGAATCTGAGCAGAAATGCTGGCCGAAGCAAAACTGCAATGTTAAAGATACAGCATTTGCCATTGTTGCATTAAGTGCTGCTGGTTTGGATATGAGCTCTGAAGAAAGATGGCTGAAAAATGCACAATCTGCTGCTTCTTTAAGCGGCACATGGTATCTTGAAATAGCAACAAGTGATACAGGAAGCTGTAAGATATCATATGAACAAAATAACCAGACTGTTGAAAAAGAAATTAAGATTACAAAAGGTTTTTTCCCAGAATGCGGAAATACAACATTTTTTAACATAAATAAATGCCTAGTTAAGGGAGTTATTAATGCAATGCCTTCTTTGGACTTAGATGTTAATTGTGATATGCTGTCCAGCGTTGATTCTGTAACAATTATGTATCGGGCTGAAAATTCATTTTATCTGGTTGATGAGGAGTCAGCATCAAGGGCGAAGGTAACCATATCAAATGGGTGTTTTGGAAAGACTGCTAAAACAGCATGTGATTATGAATCGTCTTTATATGCAAATTTGGCTTTGCATCAGATACAGAGCACATTAGACACAGAGTTTTATCTTAGGCAGGGCTATGATGCAACAAACCCATTGCATAATGCCATACTATTTATTATAACAGGGTATGCTTCTTATGCAAAAGAATTAGCTAATAAGCAGAGAAACAGCGGTTCTTGGAATGAAAATGTTTATCAGACTGCATTTGGCGTTTTGGCTTTGAAAGACAGCGAGTATGCAGAAAATGTTGAGAATGCGAAGAAGTATTTTGAGAGAAGGCAATTAGCTGATTATTCCCTTGGCAATGTGCAAGATACAGCATTGACATTGTATGCTGCTTATGCTGATGCAAGCGGCTTGCCAGAATGCTTTAATTCTGAAATAGGTTTATGTGCAAAACAAGCAGGAGTATGCGAAGGAAGCTATGAAATATGCAGCAATAATACATTTTTAGGATGTGATGATGCAATATACAATTCATTTAATAAAAGTTATGAAGCTGAAGAGATAACATGTGACGAGGTTGATAATGACTGCGATGGAAATGTAGATACTGGCTGTGAGTGTATTGCTGGGGAGAAAAGACCATGCGGCTTGCAATACGGTGTTTGCAATGGCACTATAGAAATTTGCAGCAGTGATGGGAAATGGCCTGGATGCGATTACAGCAAGGTGGAGGGTTATGAAGAATCTGAGAAAAACTGCAAGGATGACAAGGATAATGATTGTGATGATACCATAGACTTTGTAGATGATGATTGCTCTATTTCCAGCATATGCAATGGCGATGGAAAATGTGATAAAAAAAAGGGAGAGGATAGCAATAACTGCCCAGAAGACTGCAATGAGGAAGATAATTGCAATAATGGCGTTAAGGATGAATTTGAAGAAGGGCCTGATTGCGGCGGGGTTTGTGAGGAACCTTGTGAAATAACTACAAAAGATCAATGCAATGGCGATGGAACTTGTGATCAGGAAACTGAAAGCTCTGAATTTTGCCCTGATGAATGCACGTGTGGGGATAATGTGTGTGATGACTATGAATTAAACTCAGAAAATTGTGCTGAGGATTGTGAAGGTGCAGCGGCTGAAGCAGTATGCGGCGATGGAACTTGTGATGCTGGCGAGACTGCTGAAAGTTGTGCTGGGGATTGTGAAGGTGCCATGCAACAAGAAGGTGGTTCTGGCACAATATGGTATGTGCTATTAATCATAGCAGCATTGGGTGTAATTGGATATATTGTCTATAGAAAAAAATATGCAAAGCTTGGTAAAGAAAAGAAAACCAGCTGGAAAGAAGAAACAACGAAATCACCTGTATTCCAGTCATTATTTGGCGATAAAAAAGAAGAGAAAACCATTGGCAAAGGCTTGCTTGGAAAAAGTTTTGTTAGTAGGGGCAAGAGTGATGTGGAAAAAGAATTAGAAAAGTCTATTGCTGAAGCAAAGAAATTAATTGGAAAGGAAAAATAGATTATGAATTTCAGATACATACTTATTTTATTAAGTTTTTTATTATTTATTGGATATTCTTTTGCAGATCAAGTAGATTTAAGCTTGCAGAGAGAAGTTTATTCTGGTAAGGACACAATGATTGTTGAAATTTTTGTTAATGAACAGCCTATAAGAACGATAAGTGCAGCTGATATATCTTTAAGCAGAGGAAGCATAGCACCAATACTTATCAAGGAAGCTGACAAGCATTATTATGCATATTTTAACTTGCCAGACCTTGATGATGGAAATTATGATATAAATGTAAATTTATTATATAGCATAAACGGTGTTTTGAAAACATTATTTTTTGCAAAAGAATTTTCTGTTGTTAATGATTTGGAGTCATCTATAACTGTTAGGCCTGCTGTTGTAAAAATAGATGCAAGCAAGGCACAAAATTACCAAATCTATGCGAAAAATAACAATAATAACATGTTAGATGTTGGATTAAATGAAGATATAGCATATGCTTCCCTGAGCAAGGATACATTATTTTTTGATAGCACTGTTGAAAGATCTTTTTTTATTGTAGTGGATAAAAATAAGATAACATCAAACCAAACCAAATTCATAGATTTAGATTACAATGGTGTTAATTTTAAAATACCTCTTTTAATATATAATTTTAAGGAAATTTCTCCAGCAGATAAATTACCAGAAAATATAACTGCACAAGAAAACATTACAAAAATTGAAAATGAAACTACAAACTTAACAGGGTCAAATAAAAGTGATGGGGGCATTGGAAATGGGATCAATTTAGCTAATAAGGAGAAACCACTCGCATTTATGTTTGAAGATGATGAGATAGAGATGATTATTTACAAGAATGTTTTTTATGGCGGGGAGATTGAAGTAAAAAATAATTTAGACGAACCATTAAACAATATAAGATTCAACCTTACTGGTGATTTAAGCGAGATAATAATATTGAATACAAGCCATGTTCAAATCCTTGATGGCAGAGGCAGCTTAAAACAGCATTTGTATATTAATGTGCTTAAAAATGCAGAAAAGGGGGCTTATAGCGGCTTGTTAATTGCAAGTTCATCTGAAGGATATTATGACGTTATTAGTATTAAAATCACTGTGGCAAAAGATACCATTATGCAAAAAAGCAAAAGCATTACAAGAAAGATAATGGGCAAGAAAAAAGAGGATAATGCCAATGGAGAAATCTTTAATTTTACCAACTCAAATAAATATGAAAAAACAGACGTAGAAAAGAAGAGCAAGACACCATTGCTGATATTTTTACTTGTTACTGCATTAATTGTTTTCATATTTTATAAGTTAATGACAAGAAAAAAGCCAAAGAGTTTTGATGAATATATTTCTTCCATAAAGGACCGTTATTGATTCTGCTTTCTTTTTAGAATTACGTTTTCTGCTGTCAGGTTTTTTACAACCATGTCATACCTGTGGAGCTTTGCAAGCAAGTCATTTAATGTATTTGAAATATCAGTGCATTTTAAGTTGAAGCTTACTGGTTCTATTACTTCTATTGATGAAGGCATGAACTCGAAACAGAATATGATTAATTGCTCCATGTCCTTAAATGAGATTTCTAATTCAGCAAACGTGCTCCACATACCCTGGACTTCTTCTGATTTATAGGTTTTTTCAGAAAGGAGCTTGAAGTTTTCCTTGGCCCTGTTTATGACCAATTTCATTGTTTCTTCTACATGCTCTTTTGGTGAGCCCAGTATTTCGATTACTGTTCTTATTAAAATTTTATTCTCCCCCATTTTTCATATACCATTACAAATATTATCAAAAACAAAAGCAGAGGGAATAAAATCTCCAATGAGTCCTTTGTTTTTTCCGATGATGACTTGAAAATGATTAAATTATGTTGGTTTAAATTAATTTCGGTTTCATTGTCTTTTATGCTTTTGCCAAGAATAGATGGGAATAAAACAATAAAGATTATTGTTAATGCTAAAATGTGTTTCATGTGGTTGTTTACTTGCATAAATTGATTTAAATCTTTAATGCTGAAAATTCCGAAAATTTTGCATATTTTCTGAATTAATTTTGTTCACTCAATTGCTCAAAGGACAAACCATATTTTCTGGCATATTCAAGGCTTATGACAAAGTTGTTTTTTGTTTTTTCCAGATTGTTGATATTTAGAAAATACCAACCTTCGCGGTCAAAACGTATTGCTAGAAGAGGAACAGCGTTAAATCTTTCTGCAAATGTTTTTAACTGCATTACATCTTCTTCTTCTAAATATTTGCGTTTTTTTTTTAGAGATTTACATTCTATTGCAAGATGTTTTTTATTGCAATTTACAACTAGATCACAACTTGGTATTGGTGTGCTGCCAGAGCCAGCGATACGCAGAGGCATATGACCAGCATCATAGAACATATGAAAAAGTTCGCGTTCATTTCGTGTGCCCTTATTTTTGCTCATAGATATAGAAAACAGAATAAATAAAAAAAATAAAAAAAAGAGATTATAGGTCTCTCGGTTTTATTGTTGATCTGCCGTTATCTTTTGCTCTTCTAACAGCATCTTTTATCAATACTTCTACCTTTTTGCTTAATTCATCTGCAAAGTCGCCAGCAACATTAACACCTTTTGCAGCGTCTTTTATTTTGCTTCTTACAACGAGTAATTCTGCCATTTTGAAATCCTCCTTCTATTTTTTGTTTAAACAAGGTTTTTTACTTGTTGAATGATGATGCGAGATACTAGTATATAAACCTTTTGGCTTGTTTAGGGCTTAAATACCATTATATGGTAGTTTTGGCTGCCTATGGCTATTTTTATTGAGGAGATTAACTTTAGCTTGTTTTTTCTTGCCATAGACATTACATGTTTGTTATTTTTTGTTATAAGAGCGATTGAATATTTTGCTATTAAGCTTGATTTTTTAAAAAATGAATCTAAAATTTTCTTGATTAAATTCTCATTAGATCTTTTTGTTATGCATGGAAGATTGGTTATAATTTTGTCTATACTTTTTGGCTTGAAATTTAGATTTTCATCATTTACATAGAAATTTATTTTTGCTTTTGCAAACGCTGAATTGATTTTTGCATTTCTTATGCTGTTATAATCATCTATGCCATAAAGTTCTTTTCCTTTTAGCAAGAATGCTTCGAGTAGAACAACACCGTCTTTGCAAAATGGGTCCAAAATAGAATCCGTCGGCCTGAATTTTGCAATTTTAAGGAGAGAGTATGCTAAGACCGGAGTTATTGACAAGCTGTTTATCTTAATCCTATAAGATCTTTTTCCAAGCTTGTTTGATATTAATCTTCCGATTATGCAGTCGTTGTTGATTATGTCTATATAGATTATTTCTTTGCTGTTTAAATTAACCTTGTAGCCATTGTTAAATATGAATTCACCAACTTTTTTTTCTATATCTACTGACGTAAAATCATGATTTCCTGCCCTTGAACATCTAGCAACGAAATCTTCCTTTATGAAAGAGAAATCAATACTTTTTATTTTGCTTATTATATCTTTTTGGCTAATGAATTTAAATTTTTTAAGAAATATATAAGCTACATCTGAACTTTTTGTGTTCTTGATGAACTTAGCAATGTTTTTTGCGGTGAATATCACTCTTCCGATTAGTATCTTTTTGGCTTGTGCATTTAGAATTTCTTTTATTTCATTGACTGTTATATATTCTAAGTTCGGAATTGTTTTAACAATAATGTCTACCATTTAATTTATCACTGAAAAATCTTTAAACTCGCCTTTGTAAGTCTCTTCGTCTATGACTATGGCTGAAACTTCTGCTTCTTCCGGGCCTTCCTTGCAGAATTTTAAGATGTTATTGACTGAAATGTCGTCCCCCTCGAATATGGCCTCTAATTTATCATTCTGAACATTTCTAACATAGCCTGTAATCTTTAGTTTAGACGCCAACTCTCTAATCTTGGACCTAAAAAATACTCCCTGGACTTTTCCTGAAACAACAACATGTACGCGCTTATTCATAAATATTTATTAATGTGTAAAGATTTAAAAAAGTTTTGATGAGATTAGGTTTAGTGTAAAACTAAATAAACTTGTATAATAAACTATAAACTTGTATAATAAACTACCATCATCTTTATTAATAATTCTTGGGGCTATGCTTTTATGACTGATCTTGAAAATAGCGTTGTTGCAGCTGGCGTTCAAAATAATTCTAAGCCTGTTGACAAATCAGAAGTTGAAGGCCTAGAAGGATATATTCGTGAGCAGAAAATGCGTTCATGGGTAATGTGTGGTCTTTGGATATCATCATTTGTTTTTGGAGCATATTATACATATTCAATTGTAAATTATAGTGAGTTTAAGGATAACATTGATAAGACATTAACGATAGTGCATGGGCTTACTCCTGCCATTGTTGGGTCTTATATGTTGTATTGCTCTTACCTTGGCAGAAATTTTATTAGGCAGGCTCATAGTAAAATTGATGAAATCAAAAAATAAAAATAAAAAAAAAATAGAATTTAGTTTCTTGCTAAGCTGTATATTTCTTTTATAGCAACGATTATTGCTGCTGGTGCAACGAAAACTGCTATGTTGCCTATAATCGCTGACAATCTTACACCTATTGTAGGAATTATGCTTAGCGAAGCAGAACTTGTTGCTAATAATGCGATTGCTGCAATCAAGAATGGTGTTGCTTCTTTGCCAGAAACATTTAAGAAACCAACAATTAGGCCTAATATTACTAAAACAAGTGCAATTATGCCTGTCTGGTTTGCTAGGTTAAGCAAGCCTGCCAGTATTGCTATTATCAGTCCAATAATAAAAGACCAACTTCCAATTTTGCTCATTTTTTAACCTCCCCTTTTTTTACTTAAGTTGATGTATGAAATAACTTGATTTAACTATTTAAAAATTTTTATTTATTTTCAAGTGATTAAATCTGCCAAATAGAGGTTGTTATTTGTTTCGAGGATCTTAATTCTTATCTTGCTGTTGATTTTGGCATTACAGTTATTAACGCTAATGCATACATTTCTTGCAACAGCTATCATCTGATTCGGCAGCCAACCTTTGCATTTTACTATTGCATGTGTTCTATCATTCTTCTTAAAAACTTCTGGAATTCTCATGCATCTCTTAATTTCATTTGAATGTGCTTTTAGCTTAATATTATATTTATCTTCCAATTCTTTTACTCTTCTATAAAACTTCCAATAATTTTGTTGTTTGACGCCTTTTAGCCTTTTGCTATATTTATATAATTCATATTTTTGCAGCCCAATTTTGCAGCCAATGTCTGTTGAATATTTTATTATTTCTTCAATGTCATTATCATTTATACATGGCAGGCATACAGGGGTTAGCATAAGATCCATACTGCTTTTGCTGATGTAATTTATTGCATTCATAACTTTGTCAATGTCATAATTTGGATTTCCGAAAAGAAACTTTGATTTTTCTGGATCTAAAGAATGAAGGCTGATATTAATCTGGTCTAATCCTGCTTTTTCCAATTCAATTACCTTGGATTTTGTCAATAAAGTTCCATTGGTTACTGCAATTATTTTTTTTATTTTTTTTATTTTTTTTAAGCCCGTTATCAGAGAAATAAAATCAGGATGTGTTAACGGCTCGCCAACAGAATCTAGAAATACAATAATGTCACATTGTTTAATTGATATTATTCTTTTTACTTCTTCTATCAAATAATCAATGTTTACTATATAGTTAATAGGGTGTATATTTGGATCGTTTGCTGATGTCGAACAGAATATACAATTCATGTTGCATATAGATGTACACCTGACTTGCAAAAGGTTTGTTCCACGATCTATGATGCCGAAGGCTATGCAGCCAATTAAAGGTATTCCAGATGATTTTGTGACATTAATTAACTCTTTCATACAATAAGCTTAAGAAAAAGATTTTTAACCCTTTCCAGCAACCAAATTACCGAATTCTTGGGCCAGCAGTCCTATTTCACTCTGCACTTTCAGTATTAGTATATCGTTTCTTGATATTAAAGCTGATTCGAGATCATTTCTCTTATTTTTTATCTCATCTAATTTTGCCTGCAATCTGTCTTTATTTGGATGGTTTTTTAATATCTCAACTAGTTTTTGAGCGCCTTCAATGTCACCATCAAAGATTTTTAGAACATTGCCCTTTCTTACCTGCCAATAGGTATTAGCCAGACTGTCAAATTCTGGTTTTGCTAATTTCCATGCATCCCCTATTTTCTTTAATGCTACAAGAGCATTTCCTTTATTAGCATTGAATTGGGACTTGTATTCTTCTGAAAATTTTCCGACTATGGCACCCGCTGCTTGTATTTTGGCATCTAATTCGGGGTGAGTTTTTGCTGCCCTTAAAGCGGATTTTGCATCTAGGAATCCAGATTTTAAAGACTGCATATTTGAAGCATCGCCATTTATTTCACCTATATAGGAGGTCATTGCATACATTGTGATTTCTATAGGTCTTGCCATTCTTTCCAGGTTGGCTAATCTAACTTCCAACTGCAAATCAAGGTTGCTTTGAGCTGCAACACTAGATAATAGCAATAATGTAATTAAAAAGAATAAAAATAATTTTTTCATTGCAGACTCCCCAGGTTGTCATTATAATTTCCAAAGTCAAATCTTGGAATTTCTGAAGTTGTTGCTTGGCATTTTAAATTGCAACAATTGCCTGAATCTGATGCCTGCAGCAAGTTACCTGGACAATTTTCATTTTGCTGGCATTTAAATCCATTTAGTTCAGCGCATGTTTTTTTTGCTGAGGTTTTGTCTGTTGTTTTTATTGGTTGTTTTGCACATCCAATCAATAGTATTGCTAACAACAACAAAGCTAATAAATAAGTTGTTTTCATATGAATTCTTTTAGGATTAAATTCTTATAAAAAGTTATCTATTATTTATGACTATGTCATAGTAGTGAATAAACGAAAGGTTTATATATGGGTATTTTTTAGAAATTGCATGGCAAATAGCTACGAATGCAGGGAAGGAACAGAAATGAAAAGTTATGGAGTTGCGCCTGGATTGTATTTCTGCGATAATCTTTTCAAAACAGATGGTGGAAGAGTATTGATTAAGGAATGTGAATATAGGAAGGATATAAGGTGCGTTGCTCCCCTGTGCTTGAAAGCTACGAAACTGGATGATGGAAAGGTAAGAAGCATAGCAAAAGAATGCGGCATAGAATGCTTTATTGATACTTAACTAAAAAACATTCTTTACAATCATTTATTTCTATGAATTTTTTTAAATAATCAATAATTTTTTCTTTTGGATATAAGATATCCAGCTTGGCATCAGGATTTATTTTTTCATAATCTGGCCGGGAATAAGTTGCATAATTTATTAAATTTGTAAAGAAAGAGAATTTCTCATTTAGCTTGTATTTCTCGCCAAGCTTCATGAATATCCCTTTGTTTGTTAGTGAGTTGATGCCATCATGGACTTCTGAAAACATCAAACCTGATTTTGCAAAAAGGTCTGAGGCCTTGAATTCTGAAAGATTTAATGCAAGATCAAAGAGCTTTTGCTGGTTTGTTGAGAGCTTTATTTCAGACATGTTGATTAATGATGACTTGTAATTGTCTATATCAAGAACAAATTCATTGCTGTTCAGGTTTATCAAAAGGTTGAAGCCATTGTTGTTCTGAATGCATTCCAGAAACAAACAGGGTACCATGGTGGTTTTGATTTCTTGGCCCTTTATTAGGCTCATGTCTTTTGCAGAGTAGGTTGGTTTAACTATCAAAAGCAAATCACCCTCACTTTCCAAGGCTGCTTTTTCATTGAAAAGAAGAATTGTTTTTCCACCATGCATTGATTTCCTTGGGCGAATATCGACAAAAAGAGGGATATCTGCAATTCCTGTTATCATTGCTGTACCAATTGGCATATTAACTATTTCTTTTTCTGTTTCTAGCGTAATGTTTTCTATTGAGTTTACAATTGCCCTTATGTCATTTGGGTTTGTTACCTTCAGTATGATTTGAGTTGAGGCGTTTGCTATTATATTCTTATCAATCCTGCTAGGCCTTTGCGAGATTGTGGCAACGCTTATACCGAATTTTCTGCCTTCTGCAACTATTTGCCTTAATATTGAGGAGCATTTTGTTTCTTTGAAATTCCTTTCTGGAACAAAATTTTGTGCTTCTTCTACTACGAAAAAAAATGGTGCTATGCTGTTCTTTTTTCTTTCCTCGAACAAGTCCTTTGCCAATTTGTAGACAACAATCTCTTTTATTTCATCAGGTATGCCTTGTAAGTTGATTGTTGTTGCCTTTCCCGGCTGGATAAGCTCTTTTAAGTTTGTTGGCGATGAAGAGAAAATTTCCAGCCTTTTTATATGGTCAATGATATTTATGAGGATGAACTTTGTGCTGTTGTCTTCCACTTCAAGGTTCATGATGAGCTCATCAAAATCAATTTTGTTTATGTTCTTCAATGCAGAGTAGAGAAGGCCCATTTGGATATTTGAGAGCTTTGCTGGAAGCAAGTGAATAAGCTCGCTTGCTGTTATATTATTGATGTTTAGCTTTAATTTCCTTGCATCCCTATTTTCATCTATATTTATTGCATACTCCAAGAGGATGTATTTTTTTGGGTTTAGGCCATATTGGAAGAGCCTTTCTTTTTCATCTTGGTTTTCGTATTTTAGAGTGTTGTATTCATTATGCGGATCTATGATAAGCACAGGAACCTTCTTTTCGAGAAGCTCTTCTATCAGAACAGCTGTTGCATAACTCTTTCCAGAGCCTGTTTTTGCAAGAACAACGAGATGCTTTGTCAGGAGCTTGTTTAGGTCTAGGTTTACATTTACATTTTCCTTTCCATTTAATTTTCCTATTAAAGCACCGCTTTCATTCAAGCTCAATGTAGCCCTTATGAAATCTTCACTTGCATCCAAGACTTCTGAGCCAGGATCCAATGGCATTGTCAATTTTTTTAATGTGCCATTATTATAGCCAATGATGCTGCATATTGCAATGCTTTTCTCTATATCCTTTTCTATTTCTAAGATTTGAGCAAGAATATAGTAACCTTCCTTGTGAAGGGCTTGAACATATTGGAATTTTTTGGCTGTATCTTTTATTAGAAATTTAAAGTCCAAGGTTGTTGTCTTGCCTACAATGTTGCCGAGGATCACATTATTAAATGTTAAATTTAGTTTATAATGTTTGTTGTGGAGAAAGAGATATCTGCTGGGGATATTTAGGGCGTGCCTGTGAAAGAAAGCTTAGTGAGGTTTTAAACAACAGATAAATTTTATAGATTAAAGACGAGCCGAGCATTTTTCCGTTAAATCGCTGTTAAATGT